>JBNKQE010000057.1:0-18672 GCA_050295715.1 Leptospirales bacterium | reverse complement strand
GGCTTCGGCCAGGGCTTCCAGGTCTCCCTCGATCTCAGGTTTTTTGATAAACCTGTCACTGATCTGCGGATCACTGTGATGAACGATTGTATCGGTGGTCTGCACATCTTTTGGCAGGTCAATTAGAACCGGCCCCTTGCGCCCATTACAGGCAAGGGCCCACGCATCTTCGAATACCTGTGAAAGGTCATCCACATCTTTTATAAGTGCATTGAATTTCGTAACCGGAATAGTAACTCCAAATATATCAGCCTCCTGAAAGGCGTCTGTACCAATGGCATTGCTTGCCACCTGTCCGGTGATCACAAAGAGCGGTGTGGAGTCGAGCTTGGCATTCGTCAAACCGGTAATTGTGTTGGTTGCCCCCGGACCGGAAGTCACAATAACTACTCCCGTCTTTCCGGAGACCCGGGCATAGCCCTCGGCCATGTGCATGAGTCCCTGCTCGTGCCTTGCCTGAATATGTGGTAGACTGGAGTGATAGAGGGCATCGTAAAGAGGCAGCACAGTTCCACCCGGATAACCGAAAACCATATCAACTCCATGCGACTGCAGCAGATCTATCAGCAGGTGTGCGCCCGATTTTTTCATCTCTCGTTCTCCCGAAATAACTCAATTTTATGAAATATCAACGGCAAATTCCCGGCCAGGTATTTCATTCAGATATTCTTATATATAAATGGCTTTTTTACCAGTCGACCATACGGGGGGAAAAACGGTCACGAAAAAAAAATCCCGCAGGTCTATGTTTTGCAATGATGGATTCATTCGACCAGGAAACATTTTCTTCTTAAATGACTCATTCTCCTGATTCTCCTGACTGAAAAGTGTAAGAGTTCTTACAACTGCATAATTCCCTGGAGCAAAATCAACTGTGAATTATGCATTATGTCTCATGGTTTTGTGTAATAAGATTTCCTTCAAGCTTACGGGCGTGTTATTGCCCCCTTTTGAAGGGGCAATAATCGGGCTGCTCCGGGCTTCGCTGTTCGCTTCGGTCCTCGCGATGCAGTAGAATCCGGTTTTGATGGATAAACAGCCGCGGGACTGCTTCGATCGCTTCGCTCCGTGCGCACCCTCCGTATCCCTCACGCGCAACCGATATAGTTTAATATTAGATTATTCTTAACTACTCAGTGAATCAATCAATATTTTGATAGTCTTTTAAATGAAAAGCACCCAGCAACAATTCAGCGATAAAAATAGCGAATTGCCTGTAATGTTACCCTTCAGCCTGATGATAAAGGTTCAACTTGAGCATTTGGTCCTGCAGAAACAGTGCAATCCTCAGTGACTGGCCGATTATTTTTTTAGGATTTTCCGGGAATTTCTGAACTTTTTATACACTGCTTTTGTATGAAAGAACAAATTCGAGTGACTGGCGAGCCATTCTCAAGCTCCCGTTCAACCCTGCTGATTCCAGGTTCCTACTACGAACGGTTTTTCAATAGCTTCAGGAAGGTAAGGAATCTTCCTCTCTCTTTTTATTTGCAGCGTTTGCTGGACGATCCTCTGTTGAATCATAAGTTGAGTTTTCTTAAGGCTGAGAAGTGGAAGAAGGTTTATCAATCCGAGGGTCAGGATCTTCGTCGTGTTAATTTTTATCCTGATGAGAGGGACTGGGCCCGTCTTTCGGCCATTTCGAATGCCACTGGTTTTTCCCGTTGTTACATTTTTGTTTTTCTGATGCTTGTTGATATGGGTGTGATCTCTCTGGAAAATGGTGGAACTAATCCAGATTTTGGAAAGAGAGCATGGAATCCATTGACCTTTTATTCGGTTTTACTCGATTCAAGTTGCAGAAAGCTTACAAGGACACTCCAAACATAACCAATGACTCTCTCCAGAAGGGTATCCTGCGGTTAATTCCGCGGTAAAAAGCAACAAACTCGTTATATTTGTCGCAGGCCGGATTTCAAGAATCTCTTCCGCACCGGCTGATAAACTGGAACTTGCATCGGAAAGCTTATGAGTCGCACCTGTCACCTTGTATATACTTGATGCAATTTCTGATACTATATAAAATTGGACCTAACCCATCACGATACTGAGCAAACATGAGAGCTAACAAGAACATGGAATTTGCCACCGAGCCACAGAAGATACCCTTACCTCACTCTACGATCACCTCGAACGATACAAGATTCTCGCTTCCTCCCCTCAGCGTCACTTTGCGCTTTTGCGGACTTTGCGTGAGTCCAAATTGAAATTTGCTCACCAGGCTGATGGGTTTTAAATGGATTAAGATCAACGCTTCCCGGACATATCATTTTAACCAATACTATCCAATTATTTAATCAATTATCCCACCAGATCCTTCTTTGATTGTGATTGTATTTACTTCTGATATAATTTTCCAATAAGCATCCGTAAACCAATGACTGTTGACATAAATCGGAAATTTTTTAGTCTTGGACGTAGAGTCACAATCCCCATGCCAGTTATTACACTCAACAATCTCAAAGGACTCTACCAGGCAATTGACCACATGAACCTGGAAATTCCCGACATAACACTTGTATCGGGAAAAGACCTGAGTGTTTTCGACCTGGCCGTCAGCCATGCCCGCAAGTGTATGGAAAAAAGCGGTGAACCTTTTGAAGTTACAGTTTTCTCAGGCGAATCCGGTGATGATATGCGCTTTCACGAAGAGGTCTTCAATATTCCCCTTTTTGCTCCACTTCGCCTTATTATTGTCCGTCGTGCCGGGGACATCTTTCGACCAGCTCTCAATTCACCGAAAGTAATGGAAAGGTATGGATCAGATTTCGTCAGACTCCCCGATCGAACCTGGATTATTATCGAATACGATGGGTCACCTTCCAGGAAGTTTATTGATATGCTGGGGGAACGCGTTATACACTATCCGACACGCGAACTCTACGACAACCAGGTTCACGAAACCCTGATCACATCGATAAAAAAAGCGGGGCTGAAACTTACGGATGATGCTCTGCATGAAATTCAGGAGAGAGTCGAACCGGGTGCCGGGGTTGTGGAACGGACTGTTGCACGCCTGAAAGATATGTTACCCCCGGAGAGGGAAGGTCATGCCACCCTGGATGATATTCGTGAAATTCTATTCCCGTCCCCCGGGATGAATCCATTCAAATTTGTCGATACACTATTCGAACTCAATCATCCGGCATTCCGCAAAGAAGTACGTAAATTCAATCCGGCTGTGGATAGCCTGTTTCCTGTATTAAAACTTGTCCTGAACCGTACCAATGAAATTCGTAAAACTCTTGTGGGACTCGCTCATGGAATGGATGAACGAGAATTGGTTAAACTCCTGGACCTGCAGTCACGTCCACCAGGTCTCCAGACCCGCATTGTCAAAACTCGAAAAATGGAAGCACGCCATTTTACATCTGAGCGAATCTCTGCGATCTACGGTCTACTGATTGAACTGCAGCATGAGTTTCGCTCCATCACTCCTCCACACAAACAAATGCCTGTATTTCAAGAACGTATCCTTCCCATTTTCTTTTCTCGAGAGAATTAACTTCTTTTTTTTGAAACCCAACGGAAGTGGAACCTGTCTATATACAAAAGGTCAAATCCATCAATGAAAGGTATTTTTCTGCCCTGGATCGAGGCTGGCTGGCAGCGGTTTTTGTAAATATTTATGAACTGTCAATATGTATACTACTTAAATGTAAATATAAATATATCATGTAAGTTCAGAAAAAAAACCATGCTGCACAAAAATATTGTTTATTTTTTTTATCAGATTTCTCGTCTACTTTTAGACATTGATCACCGGGTGCCGGTGTCACTGTGCGATGGTATCATGGAACACAGGACTGGAATAATTCCTGCTCTGTAAAACCGGATTACCTTGAGGAGCAAAACAGCTATGATTGAGACAATTGGAACTAAACTTGTAAGACTTGTTAAAGACCTTCCAGACGCCGGACTGTACAAAGGCTACATTGGCACGGTGCTCGGAAAAAAAGACCGTTACGTTCATGTGGAATTTGCCCTATCACAGGACCGTAAAGAGTGTATTTTGCTGGATCAAACTCATTTAGAAACCGTTCGACTCTCGGAGACATTGAATACTATTTAACGATAAAGAGTATCCGTTTAAACGGATACAGGCAGCTCTGTGTACGTCCGGTTATGATCTGCAACTATGCCTCCCTGGAATGATCCGGGGTTACAAGAATTTCCGCACTGTCTCAGTCATCATTATTAATACGAGCATTTCGAAACTGAACCTGACAAAGATCCAATTCGCAAAATTTTTTTTCTTCCAGAACTTGGCATCCGGGTCAATACTGGATGTAATTTGTTGATATATAAATCCCAGCAGGGAGAATTGCAGATGCTACACTCATTTTATATTTTATCTACCGGCACAGAACTGACTACCGGACGTTCAAAAGATTCCAATGCAACACACATTGCACGCATAATCAATGAATCCGGATTTGGGGTGATCGGTCTGGGGACCCTGCCGGATGATCCGGATATTCTGTATGAAGAACTGGAGCGAATCCTTCAAAACCCACGCGTTACCGGAGTCATAATGACCGGAGGTATGGGACCAACAGAAGATGATCATACAGTTGACGTATTGAAACGGCTTACAGGCCTTAGCGAAATGGAGGACCAGTCCTCCCTTCAAAAACTGAAAAGCCGTGCTCGAGATCTGCCGGATCGTATTCAAATCGATATCGCTCGGCGCCAGGTCCGCATTCTTGAAGGATCGGTTGCTCTTCCAAATGAAAGAGGTCTCGCACCGGGGATACTTGTAACTTACAAACGCAAGGGACAGCCCGATGCGGTAATCGCTGCGATGTCCGGTTTTCCACAAGAGATGCACCCAATACTCACAGAATCCCTGATTCCTGAATTGATACACCGATTCCCCGGCAGCATAGCAAAACGAAAAACTTTCTATATTTATGGAGTTGGCGAGTCCAGTTTTCAGACAAATTTTTTCGGTACGGATAGAAAGTCTCATGCGATTGTTCCCAGTGACCGTACAGCGGGGCTTGCAGGAAAACTTCCGGATGATTTTCGCTGGGGAATATCTGCAGGAGAAGGACGCATTCGTGTTTTTTTTGAAAGTTCGGATGAAGGAGAGCTGGAAAGACTCTTCCGGCTGGCTGTTGAATATTACGGAGAACGTCTTCTATCATCGTCTGTCCAGGAACTGATTCACGAAGTATGCCAGAACCGCTCCCTGAAAATTGGTGCAGCTGAATCATGCACGGGTGGACTTATTGGTAAAACCCTCACCGATCGATCAGGATCTTCAGCCTACTTCATGGGATCCATTGTAACGTATTCAAATGAGGCCAAGATGAACCTTCTCGGCATACCGGAAAAAACACTGGTGGAGCATGGCGCTGTCAGCGAACCGGTAGCCGGATTAATGGCCGAGGGTGCATTGAAATCTCTTCAGGCAGATTTCACGGTTGGGATTACCGGAATAGCAGGCCCGGAAGGTGGGAGTAAAGAAAAACCTGTTGGAACTGTTTTTATATCATGTGCCGGAAAGAATCGGAAAACTTCGGTTACGCGCATTTACTACCCCCTGGACCGCGATCGTATAAGGGAGTTTACAACCGGCCTTGCTCTGTATCACTTATACAGATTCATTACATCATCGAGTCCGTCCTGAGTGGCGGATTCCCTTTATGTAATGTTACTATTTTTCACAAAACTTTCTACTGGAACGATATATAAGAGCTGTTTACTGTGCAGTTTTCATTAGTGAGAAAAAAAATATCGTCGAATATAATAGTGGTAGGGCATTAACCGGAAAAACCAGGACTCACAGAAAATGCCCCGTCACACCGGGAGTAATAAATATGGAAATCAAGTGGATAGATTTATTTACAGGCTTAATGAAAGGCGAAATCCCCTTTGATGGTACCGGCTACATTATAACAGCAAACTTTCAGCCCACATCCACTTACAGCATTTTTGAAATCATAGCATTCAAAAATATCAAGCAGTTTATTCAAGCTGATGAGGGAGTAACTTTTTACTCTGATGGATACAAGATTTTTGTTCTGTATGAACCGGTTGCATACCGTTTTCGTTTTCAAGAACCCTACCTCAGAGAAAAAACTGACGCCATACCTCTTCGCTGGAACGAACTTGAAGCATTTGAAATGCCCAACAAAGATCGTATTCACGTATCAAAAGAACCATATGCAAGCATGGGGTCATTCTATATTGACAGGCCATCCCAGGGTAACCTGGTTTATTATTTCTATGAAAGACCCGACCTTCGAGATAATATGGACCAATTTATGACCAGGCTAATGAATGAAGAACTCAAGGTTCCCCGTTCAAAAATGAAGGATATTACAGATTTAATCCACACGAATCTGGATCAGTTCAGCAGAACCGCAGCAGATTAATTGCTGTATCAATTATCCTTCCTGGTTTATCCCACTTTAATCAAGGTGTGATATGCTTGGGATATGCTTGGGATATGCTCGCACTTCCATCAACTAGTATGAAATTCTTCTGATACAGTTCCTTTCCGCTTGCAGAGGAGACCAACGGATGTGACTGTGGGCTGATACGTTTATCTACCTCACCCTTTTGGAGTGAAAAAAAGATGAAAGCTGTTGCCGAATATTTTATTTTTCTATATTATTAAATAGGAATATCCTGGAATTATGAACGAACGATCTCGAATAATAATAAAACTTTTAGCAGCATGTACGATTTGCATCGCTTTTGTAACTATTGTAGTCCTTCTAATTCGCCTGGCTATGAATTAAGACATAATCAGGAATATCTCACAACTACCTTCTACAACGGCAGTCCCTGCTTGCTTTATAGCAACAATCATGACTTCTTCATTTGCTGTTGAAGCTACCATCAAGCTAATATGCTCTTTTTCATCATCCAGTGATCTGACTATTTCCAATCAAGTATCTCCTGCATGGTGATTCTTCACCATACTACCTGATATTATGAAAAAAAACATCTCCATATTTTCCGACATCTTGCGACATCTTGTATGCTGAATTTCTGTAGCAGCAAAAAACAAGTATAGTGAAAAACAATGTTCCGGTAATTCCTGTTGCGGTTAAAAATTGACCGGGATATCCCGTTGACAGGGCTCCCCAGAATCCCGCGAAACTGGCAAGAATTAGCAGCGGTTCTACGGGCATATAGACATAACCGCTTAAATGTCCTTCATTCATTCCGGCCTTTACGAAAAGACCGAATAGTGATCTGAGACTCCGTCTATGTGTGGATTCATAGATGGCATAGTATCTGCCATCTTTCTCTTTCAAGGCCAGACGTACTGCACTGTTTTTCGTACCGTTTTCTGGCTGACTTTCCATAAATTTTTCAGAATCAATTTTCACAAGGGGGAATCCAAAAAAAGCTCCCGTATGGAATACTCTTCTTCGGATAAGATTGTAGACATAACCTACCAATGAAGTGGTTAACGCAGCCAGAACAATAAAAATTAGTGTGAGAGTAATGTTCATGGTACGCGATTATACATACTAATTTAGTAAAATCAACAACTTTTTATCTGTTTTGATTAAACGTCACCTTATTCCCTATTTTTTTCTTTAGTAACGGATCCCTTATCAAAGACACGCGCCCAATCAGGCAGAGTATTCCTCTCAATTCCCAGAAGCAGCGGCCCAACGAAATATTAATATAATGTTACAATTAGAACACCGACCATATTTAGAATGATTCCCGCTTTAACAATGTCTTTAATTTGTAATAACCCGCTACCGAATACAATTGCATTGGGCGGAGTGGCAACCGGTCTTATAAAAGCAAGCGACGCTGTTATCGTCGCAGAAATCATAAACAACAATGGATCGACCTGTATATTCACCGCTACACCTGCAAGCACAGGCAGTATCATCTCAGTCGTGGTGGTATTCGATGTTAGTTCTGTTAGAAGTGATATGCTCAGCGCAACAATGGAAATTAGAATCAGCGGATAAAATGATGCTACACTACTCATCTTTGCTCCGATCCAAATACTGAGCCCGGACTTTACAAACGCTCCGGCAGAGCAAATCCTCCGCCAAAAAGAAGAACGATTCTCCATTGCCAGGGCCATCAGCAGAGCTACTGCCATGGTTGCCGAAATTTCGGGTTTCGCGGCTCCAGATTAGAAAAAAATAATATGTATCCGAACAGAAGCAGCCCGAAAATAAGTCCACCCTGCCGCCTGGAAATTGTATCATTTGTTACCCTCCTGCATTGTTAAATGCTCCCCCGGCACCAAAGAAATATCAGTAAAAAAACAATTTCCGGGGGTTTTACTATGTATTATTCGTCTTATCGAATCGAGGCACGATTTAGTATCCCACCAATTTTAATTTTCTACTCTTCCGGAGGAGTTATGTACCATTTGACAAACCCAGAACATAAAAACTGCGATACTCGACATATATCCACAACAGGAAGTTTCAAAAAACAAGAGACAATCAGATATCACCACGCTCGGCTTTCCATGCGGATTTCTGGATATGGAATATTCAGTTTACTCTACCTGCTCCTTGCCTGCTCCGGATCACCGGGTACCGTATCCATCTCCAATAAAGGACTGTATCCGGAAGGGCTGGAACATGATTCTGCTCAAAAGTCATTTCTGGTCACATCACTAACGAAGGGAGTCGTCGGACATGTTTCTTACAAAGGTGACTATACGCCCTTCATAAAAGATGAACGTTTGAAGTCGGCTATTGGCCTTCGAGTGGACAGAGAACACAACCGACTTTTTGTGTGCAGCTCAGATCCAGGTACATCCGTCAGAACCAGTCCGGAAACACAAAGAAAAGTTGCTGATCTCGGAGTATATGATCTACGAACCGGAGAAACCATTGCGTTTCATCATCTGGGAGACTTAAAAAAAGGGAACCATTTCTGTAATGACATAGCGCTTGCACCGGATGGAACCATTTATGTTACAGATAGTTTCAATCCGGTTATTTATCGTATAACTCCGAACCAGGAAGCCTCTGTTTTTATTGATAGTCCGGAATTTTCAGGTGATGGATTCAACCTAAATGGTATCGTTTATCATCCGGACGGATATTTGCTTGTGGCGAAATATAATGATGGAAACATCTACAAGATTCCAGTCTCGGATCCCCTCAATTTCTCAAAAATCGAAATACCTGATAGTTTTCCTGGAGCAGATGGACTGGTTCTGGAAAATAATAAATCTCTCATTGTTATAGCGAATGCTTCCAACAATGCGATTTACAGACTTTCGACAGAAGATAACTGGAATAGCGCTTCGATAATAAGTAAAGAAGAGACCGGAGATGTATACCCTACAACGGGAGTTATTGTAAATGGGAAATTATTTGTAATTCATTCCATGTTAAACCACTTGTTCTCAGGGAAACCGGAAGTTAAAGAATTTATAATCCAGCAGTCTCTTGAAAAATAGGACCAGTATTACTTGCTGCTTATCTCTCTGTATACGCATGCTGCTGCAGTGTATTCCCTTCAATAAGGACACTGCAGCGCCTTCGCAAACATATAATTTCATAATTCAGATACTTCAATACCAATCGTTTCACATATAAAAATACAAGTGGATAGATTCTATAAACATCGAGTCCATTTCCTCCTTGTTTGAAATGATACAGATTTACTGCTTACAAAAAAGAGTAGCCCCCAATGCAAGACTGTGTTCGTATTGCTTATCTATATATTCAGTAAATTCATTTAATTTTATTCAGAATTTAAGCGATCAAACAAATAAGGTCCGCCAAAAAACCATGAATAACAGTAATAGATTTTTTTATTAAAAGAATAATCCCCTCCGCTTTCACATTTTTTATACTGATCGCAGGATTTTCTGTCCGGGCAAATGACAATGGAGATACAAAAATTGAATTATCGGATAAAGAATGGATTATTAAAAAAGGGCTGGATAGATTCAGACAGGTCAGGTTTCTCACCCGCTGAAAATGAAGATATTAAAATCGCCGCTCCCCCAATTATATTAAATGAGATTTTCAACATTCCAGTGGGAAATTCAATTAATCTCTTTGCTTTGTTTACTGAGTTTGAAGTAAACAACAGCGATCTATCGGAAAATCTTGCCATCCATCTTGCATGGATTGGTGAAAACTGGGCGATATATATTAATGGTCGAGAGCTTCGAAACGAGATCCACCTGAGTGGAATAAATGAAATACTCACATACAAAACATATCGTGGAATTAACATTCCCATAAAACGCGGATACCTGCATCCAAATAAAAATATAATAGTCATACACATTCTCGGAAATTCTCCGGCTACTATTTTTGCAAGTAACGATAACACGGGATTACTTTTCTCTGAACCGTATACAATCACCACACAGACCGACGTTGGAACGGATCGGGCCGAGGTCCTTTATATATCTCTGTATATGGTATATTTCTTTTTTGGACTGTATCACCTTCTCATTTTCATAAGAAGGCCCAGGGAAGCGTATAATTTATTCTTCAGCACATTCTCTATTGCACTGGCGACATATGGCTTTTCGCAAACAATGTTCATTAACGAACTATTTGAAAACACTGAGTGGATCATCCGCTTAAAATACGCCTCACAGCCTACAATGATACCGCCGGGGATCTTATTTTTACACAGTTACTTCTTTTTGGAAAACAAACGCGGTGTTTTTGTAGACCTTATATCGCTCATCGGAGCTTCCCTTGCCATGTTCTTCCTCTTCACTCCTTATCGATTTATGGAGACCGGACTGCAAATGTTCTACTTCACTCTTGCATTACCGGCTCTCATATACGGAACAGGACAGATCGTTGTTGCAATATTGAAGAAGAAAAAAGATACAGGGATCATGTCATTCAGTTTAATACTGATGATTCTTACCGCTACTCTTGAAGTTGTCGATGCCATGACAATAAATACAGGTATCCGGCTTTTGAAATACGATTTTTTTGCATTTGTAATTTCTCTTGTCGCAATTATGGCAAACCGTTTTCTTCGTGTACACAATGAATCAGAAAGACTTAACGTTGAACTTACCCGTCAAAAATATGCATTCTTAAGATTTGATCCGACACAATTTGTTGAACTGCCTGGAAAAAAATCTGCCGTTGAAATAGATCTGGGAGATTCCTCCATACAGACGATGAGTGTGCTTCTCTGCGATCTCCGGTCTTTTACAAATCTTGCAGAACACATGACACCGGAGGAAACATTCGATTTTCTAAATAGCTACCTGGCACATATGGAACCGGCTATCCAGCGTTACGAAGGATTTGTGGATAAATTCATTGGCGACGCTATACTGGCACTCTTCTCTGACTTCGGATCAGAAGGACAGTACAATGAAACAACATATACTTCTGCGGATCGATCGCTCAATGCTGCACTTGAAATGCGTCGAGCTCTTGTTATCTACAATCAGGAGAATGTGGTTGCCAGTGGAAAACCTGTTGATTTTGGAATTGGAATCAATACAGGACCGCTTGTAATTGGAACTGTAGGAAGCCAGAGAAGAATTGATTCAACAGTGATCGGAAACACGGTAAACCTGGCATCAAGAGTCGAGACTCTGACAAAATTTTATCATGCCAGTGTTATAATAACAAATTCCACATATTCGGATTTATCCGCACCGCAAACTTACTGCATTCACGAAATTAATATTGTTGTAGTTCAAGGAAAAACCGAGCCGTCAATCATTTATGAAGTTTTCGATACGGACCCGGAACCTGTCAAGCAGGCAAAACTCAGCTCACTTCCGCAATTAAAAGAAGCCATCCAGTATTACTGCAACCAGGATTTCCGGAAGGCTCTGGAGGTACTTGTTCCCCTGCAAGAAGCGGCAAGTAAAAATGACAAAGTTATTGATATCTATGTTAAACGCTGCCAGAACCTGATCCAGAATCCGCCTGCCGGGGAGTGGAAAGGCATATTTGAGATTCAGCATTAATAAACAGGGCTGTAAAATGACTCAAGATCCACCTGAACATATATTACGGGAGGCTTATTTGAAAACTTTTCCGCAAAATAGAGCGGAAAATGTTTTTTTGAAGCAAATATCCAACGGATTATTTCCTGTGTTTCTTGCACAACCGAAAACAGGAAGCTCACCTCAGGCAATCATTAAAACAGTACAGCCATCTTCCATGGGACTTTTTGAAGCATCTGGCATCAATGCACTTCGCAAGGCTGGAGCAGCCACACCAGAACTCTACAATATACACGAGGTTCATCCATTCTCAATTCTTATAATGGAGTACATTCCGGCAGGCGGTACTGAAAATTCTGACAGAGCAATACTCGTGAATCTTCACATACTCTATAACAACAAACCGGACTACTGGGGCTGGGAGACCGATGGGTTTATTGGCAGCCTTCCGCAACCAAATAGCAGGCATAACAATTTTAGAGATTTCTGGCTCGTCGATCGAATCGAGTATCATATACGAATAGCTCAAAATAACAATAGAATACCATCGAGAACTGCGAAAAGACTAATAGAAGTATGCGAAAAACTTATCCAGATCTGGAACCTTGAAAACACTCGTCCTTCGCTAATTCACGGTGATCTCTGGTCCGGCAATATAATATTCTCAAACAATAAAGCATATCTGATCGATCCTTCTATATGTGCTGGCAATCCTGAACAGGACCTGGCGATGCTACTACTTTTCGGGGGCTCTCCTCCCATGAAAGATATAATCAAATTTTTTGAGCTTCTGGGGCATAGCCCCGGATTTGAAGAGAGAATCAATTTCTGGCAGATGTACCCCCTGCTTGTACATATAAATCTATTCGGATCTTCATATCTTGCATCACTGGAAAACGCCCTGAATTATTATACTTAATAATACATAAACCGCCTCCCGCCGCTGAATCGGAAGGCTTCCCCCCAGGGGATCGACAGTATCGGCTACAATTCCGAAAAACTGCATAAGCGCTTCATCCCCGACAATATGTCCGCAAGTATCATTTATTCTTTTAAAATGTTCGATATCCAGAATAATATAGAATACGCTGCCGGGTTGATCACTTCCATAAATACTGGAATCATAATGCTCTTTCCCTGTTGCGGGACGAGCGTTTCACTCAAGATCTAAAATGGATACACCGGTCTCGCTGGAAATAGTAGCAACCGCCTGAATAAACCTTTTAGTCACATCTTCAATATCAGTTCCAACAGAAAGGTAAATAAATCCATTATGAAACCTTTCAAGCATTGTGCAATTCTCCCGTCACAGGATACATCCACCTTGAGATTGTCAGAGCAAGAAAGGATGAGATTATGGTACCCGTATGTATGGCAACCATTATCATAATCTGGTATTTAATGGCTATTAAAGGATCACTTCCTCCAAGAATCTGGCCAGTCATCATACCGGGTAATGATACAAGACCGATATTCGCCATAGTGGCTATCCCGGGTGAATATGCCAGCCGAAGTGACTCCTGAATAAATCCAAATGTGGCCTCTGAATTGGAAGCTCCGCATGCAAGATAATACCGGCAGCGGACCCACTCTTTATTCAGAGTACTGTAATAACCCCGTATTGCGATAATGGATGCATTGAGACTATTCCCCACAATCATGCCGACAATAGGTATCATATATCGCGCATCAAAAGGATTATCAAGATTCAGGACTCCTGCAAGCATCAATCCCGCAGATCCCAATACACCGGATGTCATTGAAATCCAGACAGGTAGAAAAAACTTTTTTACTTTAAGATTGCTTCTTTTAATAACAGCGGGAACAGCAATGATTATCATGGACATTGCCCAGATAATATTTATAAATCCGTTGTTCCACAGGAACAAATACTCCAGATAAATCCCGATAAGCAGCAACTGCACCGTCATACGAACGATAGCAACGACCATAGCTTTTACAAGGCCGGTTTTATAATAACCCAGTACAGCGAGGGGCATAACAAAGACTGAATAAGCCGCAACCAGCCTGATCCAACCTATATCATGCGCACTCATATCTCAACCACCCTGTCCGCGACGCGAAGCCAATTTTCATCATGCGATACAGATATTATTGTAACATTATCCATAGTGAGGTCGTTTACTGCACCGGTTAGAATACTCCGATTTTCCGCATCAAGTGCCGACACTGGCTCATCCAGCAGTACTATTGGACGTGGAATTAATTTAATTACCACCATGCCGAGTCTCTGCTTCTGCCCGGATGAAAGCTCTTCCAGTTTCGAATTATAAACATATTCATCCAGGCCAAATTGCTTCATAACATTTAATATATGAAGTTCGTCCGGTTTCAGGCCTCGATTGCTGCGGAATGATAAAATTCCAATCAACTCATCCCTGACCGCACCATTCCAGGAAAATGGCTCCGCCGGCAACCATGAAATCTCACGACGGATATCATTGACCGTTGCAGGAGTTAATTCTCTACCATTAATGATTATCTTACCGGACTCCCGCTTAATAAAGCCCATTACTGCATGAAGTATGCTTGACTTTCCAGATCCGGATTTTCCTTTTACCGCTACATGTTCTCCGGTATGGACGGTTAGACTAAAATTTGAAAATATCACTCTACCAGAAAAATTAATCTGTAGATCGCATATCTCTATCATTTTCCCTCCGGCGAAATCTAAAAAGACCTCGGGCAACCCCGCAGACTATTTATCTGAACCTTGTTTAATTATATTTAGCGGGACAGATGACAGTGTATTCTTTTTTATTGTAAATTGACATTATAATTTAAGGCTAATTATGAATCAGGTGAGTATTCGGCAAGCATTGAATGAAGGTGAGACCAGGATAAGAGCGATCGGCTCAGACTCCCCTCGCCTGGATGCTGAACTTCTGCTGGCAGAGGCAACTGGCAAGGACCGCTTATATCTCTTTGTCCACTCCAATGAATTTTTATCAGTAGAATCCCTGAACTTATACCGTGATTTCCTGGACAGACGAAGTAATTCGGAACCTGTAAGTCATATTCTCGGAAAAGTTGAATTCTATGATAGAAAGTTCATTGTTAACAACCATGTACTGGCTCCCCGACCTGAAACTGAAGATTTAATTCAATGGATTCTTGATCACGCAAATAAGGAAAACGCCAGAGTTCTTGATCTGGGATGTGGAACGGGATGTATCGGTATAACTCTGGCATGTGAAAGAAAGCTCTGGAAGGTGGACATGGTTGATATATCCGAGCCGGCTCTCCAGGTAGCCAGAAGAAATTATGAGAGTTTGTGCAACGAAGGTACAAGAGTGAATTTCTACAAGAGTGATTTCTTTATCGCAATCCCTTCAAGAAAATATGATATAATTGCATCAAATCCGCCTTATATATTTCCGGATGAAAAAAAAGATCTGATGAAAGATGTTATTGATTTTGAACCCGAAGTAGCGCTCATACACCCTGATCCGGAAGCTCTTTATTCTCACTTAATTGAACAAAGTTCTAAATGGCTTGCATCGGATGGAATAGCAATTTTTGAACTCTCTCCCAGACTCTCACGGCATGCATTCGATACAGCAAGCAGATATTTTCACAATGTCTGGTCAATAAAAGACTGCTTCAATCAGACAAGGTTCACAGCTATGAGCTCTCCATTGTAAATGGTAAGGGACGTAAGCCTTCGAAATCGCGTATATAGATTTCTTTTAATACAATAATCATAAATAATAAAGCAAAGCTGTTTTCGACAAAAAAATGCGAACCTTAAATCATTTTTAAGTAGTATTACATATTTTTACCGTTAAAAAGAACGCAAAAACAGCCAGATGAAAGTAAGATCCCCTTCGAATAACAGGTGAATTAACTAATATTCAATTATAATAAATGAAATACAATTCATTGAGTGTTTTATATAAAATTATTGTTGAATTGCATTGGCGGTAACCTACATTGAGCTCTATCAAGAAGGTCACACGTTAATGAAAAGCGTAAAAATTAAATCTATCGCAACATCGACAATGGAAGATTTTGATCTTTTCGTCGTTGAAAAAAGAATCAATAGAATTCGATTCATCCTCTCTCTTTTATTTCTCGCTATTGGTTACTCGTCTATGAAAAGTAACAGTGTCGAAAGTGTATATATGACAATTTTTCTTCTTTCCGGTTTGTATTTCACAGGTACGCTTATCTGGGAATTCATATTTCATTTTATTACATATAAACCATACCTCAAGTATTTCACAACGGCAATGGATCTCTCTGTGGCTATTGGAATTAAGTACGGATTCCACTTTGATCAGATCAATGGCTGGGGTATGGCAATCAAAGAACCTGCATCATTTTTAGTATTCTTTCTATTTATTACAGCCTCCGGGTTGCGCCTCGATGCTGTGTTTACAATGGTTGTTGGACTGATTAGCGCTGTTGGATATATGACTCTAATGTCTGTCGCGATCAATGAAAATGCGATGTCATTTGTGAAAGACCCATCCCGCTTTCTGGACCCGACAGCTCTGCGATTACCGACTGAGATTTCGAAAGTAGCATTTCTTTTAGCAGTATCCGGCATTATCGCTTATATGGCTACAGTAACGCGCCGTTTTATGTCAGGTCTTGTTGAGTCACAAAAAAAAATTGAAGAGAATTTTCAGTTACTGCAGGATACGATGAACACAAGCAACAGTGTTCTCAATAACCTTACAGAGATCAGCCACACACTTAAAAACAACACCGTAAGCCTGAAAGCAATTCTCAATGAACAGGACTCTTTTTTCAAGAAAGATGCTGAAGGAATTCGGGTTCTTGTTAATGAAGGTTCCACCACAAGTGAGATTACATCAAATCAGAAAGACCAAATCCAGGAGGTAAACAAACGATTTGAGAATGTCCACAAAAATCTAATTGCGATTATGCAGGGGAGCCATGAAGCTATGGATAGAGCTACCCACGTAAAAAAGATGACGGATGAGAGCCGTGATACAATGAACTTGACTGTCGATGTTGTTAACAAGATGCGCGCTCAATCAGCAGATATTGCAAAAATTTCAGAAAGTATAAATGCCATAGCTTCGCAAACAAACCTGCTCTCTCTAAATGCTGCTATTGAAGCGGCGAGAGCGGGAGAGCAGGGACGAGGATTTGCGGTTGTTGCCGATGAAGTTGCTCGACTGGCCGATCAGAGTATTGGATCATCCAGAGATATCGGAATAATCATTGATGATACAGTTAAAAATATTGAATCAGTATCAGAACTTCTTAACCAGGCAGCCATGAGTCTATCATCTGTATCCGGTGCAGGCGGTGCCAATGCGCAATTCCTCCAGGAAATAGCCGGACAGATTAAAACTCAAGAAGAGCAGAGTGATTTCATTCGAAAAAACCTGTCATCCTTGAATGAGATATCCACACAGATTAATTATGCAACAGGTCAGCAAAAACAGTATCTCGATGACTTCGAAGCGCGAAATCTTTCAAAAATTGAACTGACCAGCAGCACGATGAAATGGGCTGAGGATCTGGAAGAGCTCGCAAGCCGCATTGTATCTACTTCGGAATCCCTCAATAATAATGTGAAGAATAAGTGATTTTACTGGTCACAATTCCCTGTTATACTGTATATATTTATTTGTTGATGTCTCATAATATAAATACTTTTACCGAAAGGCTGTAGATAATACTTCATTTTTATGAATTTCCGGTAGTATTTAATTTGCCGCGGGTTCAGTATATCGTCTCAATATCCGATGTACCTACTATAGCAGTAGTATCAGAACTTTCTGTAACATTATCTCCATTTCTCCGGTCTGATTTTGATTGGACCAGGAATGACAATGTTGCATTCACTCCGGAAACCGTTTCAGATTGACACAGCCGGAGAGTTCTGAATGAAGAAAATCTATCATAAGTTTGCCTTCCGCTATACTGCTAACCAGTGTCCGACACGGAGGTCTGACCATGAATACTGGAAGTGTAACACAAACCGACCTGTATGCTCTGCTGGAACGCTCAACAAGAGCAATGGCTGAGTTAAACAAACGAATGGTTAATACAAAATTTGAGATAAACAATAAGATGATTCGAATGAATGTGGAACAAAAAGTATCCACTGCGGCAATGGAAGGGATGCCTGGAAGCCGACTCGATATAAGAGCTTAACAGAAAAATATCAAAAATCTGCATAAGTCAATCGGCAATTACAGGCCCAACCTGAATTGAACTGATGATTCTTATTCTCAACCAGCTACTAATGCACAATATTCTGCGTGCTTAATCTCAACCCGGGATAAATTGTTATTACCGGGTTATTTTTATAGAAAAATACAAACACAACGAACTTGAATAAGATTATTCACAGAGCTGCATTCTAATACAACTAAAGCTCTGAGCCGCAATTGCATCGTAAGAATATTGATCACAGACAATAGTAAGTTGAATACTGTAATTTTATTCTTATCCAGCACAAGTGATAATTAAATTACCTGAAACCACTATCCTAAAACCAGCCAGAAAGCATACCGCCTCCCAGTAGAATTAATAATACACCGGCAGTCAAATGCAGATGTCGTATGTATTTTCTTCTCCATGCAACAACATCTCCAATTCGCGCAGATCCAGCGAACACAATAAGGGTTATCCCGAGCATTGGACTCACAAATATAAGGTTGTAAATAAAAAGATAGGGGATTGTATCCAGCAATTCTCTCGCAGAGAGTATACCCCCGGCAATCACATACGGACCGATTGTGCAGGGCAGTAAAAAGAGTGTA
>JBNKQE010000056.1:0-18866 GCA_050295715.1 Leptospirales bacterium | reverse complement strand
CGAATTGTAATTCTTGCACTTGCAGTGCTTCTGATCTGGGGTCACACTATTGCAAACTTTTTTGGAGTTAAGCTTTCGGGTTTCCTGCAGGATATTTTCAGTTTTATAAAAGTTTTTGCTCTGCTTTTTATTGTCGTAGCCTCCTTCTCCGGGGGAATTCACAGCGAGAATTTTGGTTATAAATTTGCGCCTACAGAATTTGGATGGGAAAACATTGTCGCGATTTTTGCTGCCCTTCGATATGCATTTTTCGCTTACAGCGGATGGGAAGGTGCCACGTATGTTGCCGAGGAGGTAAGAAATCCTAGAAAGAATTTGCCATTGTCTCTATTCATCGGAATCGGTCTGGTTATGATGCTATATCTTGCGGTTAACACTGCTTATCTCAACCAACTTAATGTTGACGAAATTATACAGTCAAACCGTAAAATCTCCGCAGATTCAATGACAGCGGCTCTGGGAGCAATTGGCGGTGCTGTAATATCGGCTGCAGTAATGATCAGTACTTTTGGGAATGTTGGAGCACAAATCTTCGTAAAGGCCCGGACCTGGTATGCAATGGCCAGAGATGGACTATTTATTAAATTTCTTTCCGCCATACACCCCGAATATAAAACTCCAAACAAAGCACTTACGGCTCAGGCAGTGTGGGCAACTGTACTTCTACTTTTTGCTGCGGCAGCTGGAAACGCTTACGAAACAATTATTGACTTTTTTTCTTTTACCTCCACGGTCTTTAATATTTCAACGTTTCTTGCCGTATGGGTATTGCGAAATAAATATCCCAAAGTCAGAAGAGAATATAGAGCCTGGGGTTATCCGGTAACCTTATGGATTATACTGGCTATCTATTTTACATTTGCTGTCATCACGTTGTATGATTCATTCTGGCCATCCATGGCAGGTGTAGCCTTATCATCTACAGGATTGATCTATTATTACAAAGAGAAAATACCATTTCTTAGAAATATTTAATACTCTATTTATTATGACTTGCATTAGTTTAATGTTATATGATTTCATAATTAATATAATATCATTCTAACAATTAATATTGATAATTTAATAACCGTTTTGTAAATCAAAACCGGTTATTATGGATGTGTTATCTTATTCTGATTTACAGTCAGTTTTGTGATTCTTTACCATTAAAAAGTATATTCCACCAGGATTCCGAACGTCTTTCAGAAAGAATCAAATGTATATACTCTTCCTTAAGCTGATCCAGCATAGTCATCATATCGCCGGATAATTCGAGCATCTCTTCGTAGTAAAGAGTAGACTTTTTTATCACCTGAATTCCGAGTTCAGACAGATTCTTTTGCAATATCAAGATTTCTCCTCGTTGAATCTGATATTTGTTGAAATGTCACAGTTAGTTCTTCAACGGAAGAAGCGATTTGCGTAATCTGCTCATTTACATTTTTAAATCCCTGACAGGAGTGATCCAGCGCACTCACAATATTAAAAATATTCTCAGTTGCATCCTTAATTTCATCGGAAACAACGGTAAATCGCGTATCTTTACCGCCAGCCCTGGCGGCTTAAATTGCTGCATTCAATGCAAGTAGATTTGTCTGGTCGGCAATACTCTGTATCATATTAACAACCCGACCAATATTCTCCATTTTTTCATTTAACGATAATACCATTTGTTGCAATTCATAACTTGTTCTTCGCATGTCTTCGATGCTCCTGGTTGCACTTTGCGATAGGTTACGGCCCTTCTCAGCCTCTCCCATTGCTTTTATGGATGTTGCAGAGGACAAAGAGACATTTTCTGAAATATTTTTTTTACTTTTCGAAACTTCATTGCTTCCCAATGAAACCTATTCAGAGAGACTTGCAAGTGTTTGAGAATTTCCCGTCGTCGATTCAGATGCCTTGCGTTAAGTATGAACATTTGCATTAATTGTAATGCGCAAGCGGAATAATACTGTCAATTACATGTGAATTATTTTCGATCATCAGTCTCATAGAGCCAATCTCATCTCTGGATTTCCAGGGTATTGTATAAGTCATATCTCCATTCGCATTTTTTGTTGCTACTCTTGTTACCCTGCGAATGGGAACAGATATCCCAGGAGATACGAAAATCACAACAGCAATTATTATTAATAATACTATTGTCAGGGATATGTAGAAATCTTTTCCAGAGATTTAACAATAATATCTTTATCGTTGAGATGAAATCCAGAGGTAATTTGAGTTAGCGTATTTTAATCGTCTGATTTCCGCTGAAGCCTCTCGCTTTGCCCCATTAAGATTCATCTCTCCGATTATTACTTTCTGTTCATATGACTCCAGTATAGAGTATCCATGTTCAACAATGTGTTGTGCTTCTGATAACTGAACATCATGCTATGTTTTTGTTAAAGTCGGGATGACATTGTACACTACGTGAAATGATACAACGAGAATAGTTATAATTGAGACTGATAAAATTTTTACAAAAATTGGCTAATTGCGAAATCTAAATCTAAATCTAAATCTAAATCTAAAAATCACCCAGTTATTGATTCAGTTTCACCTCTATCGTTTACCGAATCCAATGATACGTTTTTTCCATCAACACGCTCTGGGGCAATTAACTTGCCGGTGGGTTCTTTTTCATATTGAAATTTATTCTCAGTTTTATCATGTTTTTGCAGCAGAAAACGAAGTCCAACCACGACAGTCAGCATCATTATTAAAATCCAAATTATAGAAATTGCCTGTCCAGCCTGAATTACAGTAATTGATGAACTCCATTCCGGATTTTTTTTAAGAAGAAATCTGCTTAAAATTCCAGCATCAGTGTTAATCAGGTCTCTTTCAAAATCCAGCGTGTCAAAGAAACAGTACCATATAAATATTGTTCCGACAACGATCATTGTATAGCGTACAAACTGATTGCCCATGAAAATCATTAGCGTAAAGAATAGAGCCCAGCCAATACCCGTAAAAAATGCGACACTCCCCCAATCTGTAAATATATAGCTAATGTACCAGAGAATAACAGTAAATGTAATAAGAGTGAGACGGGCACCACTCTCCTTAATTGCACGATTAAGAAATAATACCCCTGTAACGGCGGTTCCAATATAACCGGCAGAGACGGAAAGATAAAATGCCAGATTTCCATTCAGGTTTTTTACGGCGGTTTCACCGGATTCTTCTGCAACAATGCTTATGCTTTCGAGTGTACCCCCGTTTAACATTGCCACCAGACCGTGCCAGATCTCATGAACGAGGACAGATAACAGCTTCACCGGAAGCAAAGCAGAAAAATCCCAGAATAGTGTAAGAAAGATACCCACACCAACCATGATTGCAAGATTTAAGACATGCACCCTCTAATTATCGGCGGAGTTATAAGATTTTCAAATGGCTTTTACTGTTTTTTGAATAGCATCTCGACAGTAAATACGATTTCTTCCGTTCTTTTTTGCATGATGCAGACTGCGCATAGTTTCCGCGAACATCTTATCAGCATCCAACCCGTCTCCAGTAAAGGAGATCAAAGCTCCTATTGAGACAGTTACTTTTCCAGGATCAATATTTGCACTGGCCAGAAACTTTCTGGTCACTATTCTCTTACCTACTTTGGCGCCAAGGGTATGAACGCCCTGCTTATTAATATGGGAAACAAGTATTGCAAATTCCCCTCCGCCTATCCGCGCTACAATATCAACTTTTCTCACAGATGTACGTAAAACTTTTGCAATCTCTACCAGAACCATATCACCGAGTTTATGACCTACCCTTTCATTAATACTGCGAAAATCATCTATATCGACAAGCAGAAGTCCCAGTGATTGTTCGTATCTATCCTTCCTTGATACGGCCTCTCTAAAACGGTCGAAAAAAAACTTTCTATTATGAATTCTTGTCAGGGA
Organism: Leptospirales bacterium; assembly: GCA_050295715.1. Classification (GTDB taxonomy): domain Bacteria; phylum Spirochaetota; class Leptospiria; order Leptospirales; family Leptonemataceae; genus JBNKQE01. The sequence goes on along the minus strand of JBNKQE010000056.1, from coordinate 14,988 downwards.
ATCCACAGTTGAAAGTTGCCGCATTCGCGCTGTAATTTTCTCCATATCGTTGACTTTCTGAATCATTTTCTTCTGTAAAAGTCTCGACTCAAGATGCACATATATACGACCCAGCAACTCTTCTTTTATAAACGGTTTATGTAAATAGTCAGTAGCACCGCTTCGAAATAGATCAAGAACGGATATTCGGTTACCGGCACCGCTAAGAACCAGTATGGGTACATCTTTTAGATTCAACTCTTTGCGAATTCGAAAACACAGTTCGTCACCAGTCAAACCCGGCATTTCGAAATCAGTAATAATAAGATCAATACTACTTCTGTATTCTTTTATTAACTCATACCCTTCACTTCCATCTGCCGCTTCAAAAACTATAACGCCATGAGATGATAAAAAATCAGTCACAATCATTCTGGATTGTTTACTATCATCAACAACTATAGCTGTAGCTCCCTTGAGCCGTGTTTCAGGAAATAGAAGATTCTTTACAAGAGCAGCCACTTCACCTTTATGAAAGGGCTTGGATATAAAATCGGTCGCTCCGCTTTCAAATCCTAACTTGCGATCCTCAAGGTTATCGTTACTTGTAATAAATATTATTGGAAAACGCTGATCGGAGTAATTTCGTGGTGAATGAATAAACTCTTCTGAGTTAACAGTCTGACAAATATCAAAACCATTGCCTTCATGAAGCTGTACAGCCAGGGTGATCAGATCAATTGGAATCATAGAAAGAGTCCTGTAGATCTCGGCCTCCCCATCAGCTTCATAAACAGTCAAACCAATGGACTCCAGCTCTTCACGAATAATCGTTCTTACTACTTTGCTATTATCGGCAACCAGGATATTCATATAATGTTTTAACTACTCGGAAATCAACGGATAATTTGTAACTGCACTTTCAATTCATCTTCAACGTATTTTTATATACCGGTCATTCGCTTCAAATATCTTCAGGGAGAATAATTAAATTATTTTCGCTTGAATTCAAGCAAACACCATCCATCCAGGTCTTCTGCATATTGATGATTCCAGCCATCTGAGAAGGCTTCAATTACTTCACCTTTCTTTTCGGATAAAATTCCGGACAGAATCATATGTTCATATTTACCACGATTTATATAATCTATTGCTGAAAATATAATATTTTGCGTAAGATTACCAACAAACAGGTCAGCCTCAAACTCTAAAAAGCGTGGCAAATCAAAGCCGCCTCCTTCAACAATTAGATTTGTTGATACAACATCATTTAATTCCATATTTTGGCGTACTGCATTAACAGCATTGCCATCGACATCAAATGCATAAATCTCACCCGCTCCAAGAAGCAATGCACCAATTGCCAGTATTCCCGAGCCGCACCCGGCATCTATCATGCGAAATCCCCTGGTGGCATGCGTGTCCAAAAAATTCAGGCATAATTCTGTCGTCGGATGTTTTCCTGTTCCAAAAGCAAGACCCGGATCAAGGTATAGAGGAATATCCTTTTCGCCTATTAGATTGCGAGCACGATCGGAGTCTCTGTCCCATGACGGAACGATTACAAGACGTTCACTTATACGAAATGGTTCATAATATTCTTTATACGCTTCAAGATAATCTTTTTTATTAACGGATGTTTCACGAATAATATGATCATCGGAACCCACAGCAGACAGTAATAATTCGATACTTGAAGCAGGAGAAATTTGTTGAATGGGAAAATATAACATAAGTCTTGTTCGATCTGAATCCGGTCGATTTTCTTCATATAGAACTTCATAGTAACCGGATAAACCCGGAATTACATCTCCCTCATCCAGGAGACGAACAACATCCATTGCTTTATCTCTGAGAATATCGATTTCAATCTCTTTGAAGACTTCTTGATTTTCATCACTCATAAATATATTATCCTGATATAAACTCTGTATAACTCATTTTACTGGAATGGAAAGGGGCTATCATCAGCGAAGTAAGCCGAGATATAATATACAATATATGACATTTCTCTTACTAATAATTTTGATTACAGATCGAAAAGGGTCGCATCATATAGCTGCAATGTAATAGCAACAACCGGATATATACATATCGTAACATTAAATGCAACCTAAAATATTTTTACAACCGATGTTATTTATAAACTACCCGCCAGAAGAATCAATCCGGAATACTGGCATACGGAAAAGAACTCATATACTCATCCACACTCATTTCGATCACACCGCCATACAGATCACCACGTTCAATACGATATGCCAGAGCAGTAGCAAAACTTAAAGCTTCACGCAAACATTCTTCAATTGTTTTACCGTCAAGTCTTCCACCGGTAATTACCGGGCTATCAAACTTAATAGGTTCATCAAAGTTTTCTACAATTTCTTTTTTACCGGCAGCAACATCATCGATCATCATCTGAAAAGGATCACTCAGTGATTCGAGAAACTCTTTAATCTTGATTCTAAGATCGCGGCCGGTTCCTCCTCTTCGATTTTCCAGCAACTGTATTCTTTTCGCATACTCAACATAGTTACCGGTTAAAGATCCTTCCGACAATGCCTTATTGAACTCATCGTTTTCGTGAAGGTATTTTTTATACAAATCATATACAAGCCTGACCATCTCCATCTTATCATTAAGAGTACGCTTCATATCAACTTTTCTTCCATCGCGGTAAGTTGCATTGTATTTAATTTTCGCTGTTGTAAGAATAAATGAATATTCCTCTTCAAAATACCTGAAAAATAAAAATGATAGAAATACTTTATCGCGGATCGAAAATCTGGTAAGCTCACCCTTGTTCCCGAGTTTCATGCGAATATCTTCCGGAGTCAATGACTCCATTATATCCAGACCACGTGCAGCGATTTCCGGTATTTCTTCTGCATCCTCAATCCCCTGAATTTCATCAAGATTCTCATCTTCTTCGTTGCTGTTTTCCGATTCATCGGGGACTTCTTCAGCCACAGCTTCCGTTCCACCGACAGATTCTCCGGCTTTTCGCATTCCGGGGCGATCTGTGGGATCAAATCCTATAAGATCCTCAAATATTCTTGAGCCGGGTTCTGCTTTCATTAGTTCAATTCTCTGGAGTAACAGAATAAGTCCTGGATAAATTTCATTCATCAGAACCTGCCAGTCTCCTCGTATTTTCTTCTTCTTTGATAAATACAAAGCTGCCTGTTTTTTTTCCACAGTTTGTTGAATATCTATCGCCTGCTCAACAGCTATTAAATAAGATTCTTGATATGGTTTCATTCCATATAACTTACGAATAAGGGAATATAGAGGAATTTGTATGGCAGAAAATGGTACAGGAACATCCTGAGTTGTCGAATATTCCTGTGTCAGGTCATTTAATTCATTTCTGTCGTAAAGTTGAGATCCCAGTTCTATTAATTCAACAAATAATGGATTCTTTTCATCCAGAGCTTTGATGATCTTTCGCCCATTTTCCGGATTAAGCGTAAACAGGTCATGAGCCATAATATTGGCTTCCATCAGAGCTCGTTTTGCATCAAGGTTAATTCTGGAGAGTATAAAAGGAGTAGCAACATTATGAGAAAAATAACTGATACCGGCAATTCTTGATTTCAATCGAATCATAAATCGATTGGAAAAACTTCTGGCCTCTCTCTCTTCTTTTTCAAGTGCCTTTCGCACCTCATTGAGTTTTCCCTGCTCCTGCCGTCTTTTTTCTCGAGCCAATTCCGACGGCAGCCTGGTATCAACACCCGATCCTCCTCTATTTCTACTGCCTTTATTTTTTGATGATCCATCATCCAGATCATCTTTTAGAGACTTTTCTTTTAATACTTTACCACCGGCTTCAGTAAACTTATCCAGCATATTTCGCCGGGCGGAGGAATCCATATCATTTACCCGAATCGATTTTCGAGTTTTGTCAAATTCCATGCTATCCATCTCTATGATACTCCTGAGCCATATCAACACTGCTGTGTTTTGATGCAATCAGATTGCAATTTTCCATTGATTTAGTGGCTGGAAACAACTGATTTATTTGCTCTTTGATTAGAAATCGGTAAAAATTATCAAAAGCTGTATTTTGCGGATCTCAAGATCCCCCAAATGGAATACCTGGATGTCAAAATTCCTCTTTTATATGATTGTTTTTGCACTCATAAATTACTCAGATTATGCAAAAATGGACATTCGATCCTGAATTTTTTTCATCATTATGTCTGATTAGAAAATTTATTCATTTCAATTTATATAATAATTTTTCATGTTAAACTTCTGTTCATTACCGATAGCATATAATGAAATAAATTTCAGGGAGAGTATTATGTCCAGAGCATTACATGCAGAGATTGTAAACCATATAATGCATCAGAAAAATAGTAACCATGTAATCGGTATATTGCTTTTTGGATCAAGAGCAAGAAATGACTATGATACGACTTCCGACTATGATGTTGGGATAGTTTACGAGAAGGAATTCGCTGATGGAAAGTATCCGCCTCGCTGGGACGTATTTCTCTGGAGCAAACATAGATGGGAGAACGGCTTCGCATTACAGCTCGAACTTGCCCGGACCGCAAAAATACTTTATGACAGGGATAAAATACTCAAGAAGAAGTTTGATTTTCTAAAAAGAAATATTCTACCGGATTGGGAGCATTATCTGGACTGTGAGTCCATTTACTCCAGATATAATATCTGGCAGGGAGTCTCTCGATTTTTCTCCAGAAATAAATCACCGGCAATTAAGAAAGCAAATGCCTGATTGCTGTAGTTATTGAAGATTATTCCGTGCTTGAACGGTACATTGTACCGTCTCCCCGGAGGCCATGAAAGTAGTTATAATCTTCAACTGCCTGAGATTGAATTTCTTTTCGTGCTTCATCTATTTCTTCATAGTTCAATTTCAGAATATTAACAATTTCGGGGTCAAGCGACCGCTCATCAACCATTTTATCTATTATTTCAAATACATTATCACGTGACATTCCGGTGCGATAAGGCCTATCCTCGGTCAACGCCGTAAATACATCAGCAACTGTCATAATACGACTTCCTGGATCAATATCATTCTCATCAATTCTGAAAGGATAACCCACCCCTGATAATTTTTCATGATGGTAAGAAGCCCAACGATTCACCTTTTCCAGACCTGGTAATGTTTCAAGAATACGATATGTAAAAAATGTATGTTTTTTTATTATCGTACGTTCGAAAGGATTCAGTGCGCTCTCTTTTTCCAGTATTTCAAGAGGTATGGATAATTTCCCCAGATCATGAAAATAACCGGCAGCTGTAATTAGCTGAACATCCTCAATATCCATACCAACTTTTTCGGCGAGTATCTGTGCTGTTGTCGCAACTCCGCTGGAATGAGTTGCTGTGAAGCGGCTGCGAAGATCGATCAATCTTGAAAAGAATTTCGCAAATTCAACCAGACCCGCAAGGTCGGTTTCGTAATTTACAGGAAAAAAGTTTTCGTACAGCAGTCTTGAGAGGTCCTTGCAATTTACATCAAGCCAGAATGATTCTGATTCGGAAACAGAAAGAAATGCCTCAACGTATTCTGGTTTATAAAGTCTACCTGAATCATTTTTAATAATGTTGCGAATTGATTCGGCCTGTAATAATACTTCCTCGTTCCTGTTAATCAGAACTTCCACTCGATCCGCAAGATGTAGAATATGACTTTCATTCGGAACATCCATATTACTGGAAAGTCTTCCTTCCCCATTTGCCCATGGAACATGGTGAAATTGAACGATCATTCCGATAGAATCAAACAAAGAAAATGTTTTTAATAGACGTCCACCCTGTTCCGCATGTGTCATGGGAGATATTTCATCATAGTTAGAAAGATCAAGTCTCTCAACAACAGAAATTGCACCTATGTCATGCATTGACCCGGCAATCATTATATCATTTATTTTATCATTAGATAAACCGAGTTGTTCGGCTATGCGAAACCCAATATAACTCACTCGTTTATGGTGATCAACAAGATTCTGATTTACCATATCAAGAACGCTTGAAACACTCATTACCATATTTACTACTGGTATACTTATTCTTTTACTCATGACAATGCGACCTGCAGCAAATTTATAATTAATGGCGCCAGATATATGAATGGATTAAATTCTGTTAATCTTTAATTAACTTTTTCTTTTTCTTGTCCGCATACCCTTTTTCGACTTTGGATTTTCTTTTCCATCAAGTGTGGCAATTTTGTCACGAATTAGTGCTGCTTTTTCAAATTCCATCTCAGAAGCGGCATCAAACATAGCCTTCTTCAAAATTGCGATCATTTCTTTCTTGCTTAAATTCTTGTCCAGCTGTAATTCTGAATCGATTTCCTCAATAAATTTCTCATCTTCAAGGTTTGGATCAATCTCACGAACAAGTATATCATGAATTTGTTTGCTTATAGTCGTGGGAGTAATACCATTTTGCTGATTGTATTCCATCTGGATATTTCGCCTTCGAATTGTCTCATCAATGGCACGTCTCATGGAGTCCGTAATTTTATCTGCATAGAGGATTGCTTTACCATTACTATTTCTTGCAGCCCGTCCCATTGTCTGAATCAATGACCTTTCATTTCTAAGGAATCCTTCCTTATCCGCATCCAGAATGGCGACAAGTGAAACTTCAGGAATATCCAGGCCCTCTCGTAACAAATTTACTCCAACGACGACATCGTACACGCCTTTGCGAAGATCTCGAAGAATTTCAACTCTTTCTATTGTCTCGATTTCTGAGTGTAAATAAGCTACCTGAATATCCATTTCTTTGAAATAATCAGTCAAATCCTCAGACATTTTTTTTGTTAAAGTTGTAACAAGTACTCGTTCATTTTTCTCTTTTCTTATTTTTATTTCAGCAAGAAGATCATCAATCTGCCCCTCGACCTGTCGCACTTCAACTTCAGGATCCAGCAACCCTGTTGGTCTAATTATCTGTTCTACTTTTGCTTCAGAATTCTTCATTTCATAATCACCGGGTGTGGCTGATACAAATAGAAAATTTTCCGTAATTTTTTCGAACTCTTTGAAGTTTAACGGACGGTTGTCAAGAGCTGATGGAAGTCGAAATCCAAAGTCTACCAGTGTCTGTTTTCGGGATCTGTCACCCTCATACATCCCTCTTACCTGGGGAAGTGTTACATGACTTTCATCAATTATTATGAGAAATTCATCATCGAAATAATCAAACAGACAGGCCGGTGCTTCGCCTGCCGCACGACCGGATAAATGACGGGAGTAATTTTCTATACCATTGCAGTATCCCATCTGCTCCAGCATTTCCATATCGTATCGCGTTCGCATTTCAATCCGTTCCGCCTCCAGTGGTTTGTTATGCGAATTAAAAAATTCAATGCGATCTTCAAGTTCTTCTTTGATTTTTTCAATAGCTTCTTTCAAGCGCGGAGGCGAAGTGATAAAGTGTTTCGCAGGATAGATGATTATTCGATCAACTCGATCAAGAATTTTCCCTGTCAAAGGATCAATCAGTGAAATATTTTCAATTTCGTCTCCAAACCACTCGATTCGAAATCCTTCCTGACGGTAAGCCGGGAAAACCTCAAGAGTGTCTCCACGAACTCGAAAATTACCACGCGAAAAGTCAAGATCATTTCGACTGTATTGAATATGAAGCAACTGCCTCATTACTGAGTCTCTATCCAGCTCGAGCCCTTTGTCCAGAAGAACAACAGCATGTTTGTAATCCTCCGGTGAACCAAGACCATATATACTGGATACAGATGCGACAATGATTACATCCTTCCGTTCAAGAATTGAGGATGTAGCTCGCAAACGAAGTCTGTCAATTTCATCATTAATTGATGCATCTTTTTCAATAAAAGTATCGGAGGTCGGTACATAAGCCTCAGGTTGATAATAATCGTAGTAAGATACAAAATATTCTACTGCATTGTCCGGAAAAAACTCACGAAATTCACGAAAAAGCTGCGCAGCCAGAGTCTTATTATGTGTTAGTACAAGAGTCGGTTTCTGGATTCGTTCCACAAATGACGCCATTGTAAAAGTCTTTCCGGATCCGGTTACACCTATCAGGCAGAGCTTTCTCTTCTCGTCTGAAAATGATTTAACAAGTTTCTCTATTGCTTTAGGCTGGTCCCCCGAAGCTGTATAATCCGATACAAGTCTAAACCTTTTTTGGGATGCTGGAATCATAGGTAACAGAATAGCTCTGTAATGAAATTAAGCATAGATTTTTTTCCATAATTGTTATCTATTATTTTATCTTTCCCGGATAAGGCCCGATTACCATATGTTCCGGTCACTATTTTATATTCCTCGGGTGATTTTTTCCAAATTGCAGCAAAACGCTGCAACCTTTTAACCGCATTGAACTCTAATGATGAACTACAATTGATCGGGAGAAAATATGAAGTCCGGAGAATCAAAAAAAAATACATACAGTGGTATATGGTTCACAGCACTATTTGCATTTGCTGCATTTTACCTCTCTGAAATACAACTACTTAAGGCAGCCGCAATAAGTCCCCTGATCATTGCAATACTTCTTGGAATACTTTATGGAAATACATTGAGAAGTAATTTGCCCGAACAATGGCTGCCCGGTATTCGTTTTTCAACCCGCTATCTCTTACGTCTTGGAATAATTCTATTTGGTTTCAAGATCACACTACAGGATCTATTCCATCTTGGAGCACCGGGAATTCTGGTAAGTGTTATAATGGTAATTACAACTTTATCCCTTGGATATTTATTCGGGACACATATTCTTAAAATGGACCGGGATACTGTAATACTAACCTCAGCCGGTAGCAGCATATGCGGTGCAGCGGCTGTTCTCGCGACAGAACCTGTTCTCAAAGCAGAACCATATAAATCTGCAATTGCTGTATCGACAGTCGTTGTATTCGGTACGTTATCCATGTTATTGTATCCCCTTTTATACCAGAGTGATCTTACAGGAATGAGCAGCAGTCTATTTGGTGTTTATGCAGGAGGAACTGTGCATGAGGTTGCCCATGTTGTTGCGGTCGGAAATACAATTGGTCCCGAGGCAGTTGCGAGCTCTATAGTCGTAAAAATGACAAGAGTAATATTACTTGCACCGTTTTTAATAGTCCTGGGATTTTTATTACCGTTGTCAGGAAAAATATCCCAGAATAAAAAAACATTTGAAATCAAAGATATTCGAATACCCTGGTTTGCGGTATTGTTCATGCTCATGATACTGGTAAACTCCCTCCATATTTTTCCGGATAACATTGTCAGGGGTATCCTCTATTTTGATACCTTCATTTTAACTATGGCAATGGCTGCACTGGGTATGGAAACAGGCTGGGAAAAAATCCGTGTAGCAGGATTGAAACCCATTTATCTTGCAAGTTTTATGTATGTCTGGTTACTTGTCGGAGGCTATTTTGTTACTCTTTATACAATGGGATTTTGTGTAAAAACTTGTAATATTAATTTGTAATCAAGTATGTATTTTTAGATCTATATGATTTAATATTTCAAATTTTTCATAAGTATTATTTCAATCCCTTGACGATTGTGTATATTTCATTTTACTGTATTGTGCAGGCTATATGCCTCAATAAATCTGGACGTTAATATGACTTTTTATATGAGATTTCTTTTCTTGTTTTGCACACTTGGCCTGGCAATTACTTCGGCGAATCTCTATGGCACAGATTCAAACAAGAAGCCAAAAGTATCTCCCACTGCAGAAAAAAGTCAGAAAAATAAAATAACACAGGAAGATGCAATCAAGCGCGGTGATCCCAGAGCGCATTTAAAGATATTCTCGTCGATGAATGAGGAATCGGGAGCCGGAAGTCATGGCGCCTGGGAAGATGATCTTGATATTTCTAATCCTACGCCTATTTACATTAAACCGCTCGGTGATTATCCGAATTCAATTGAACCTGCTTATAAGACAGTTCCACAAAAAGCATGGATTTATAATCCCGAGGAGGATCGAATACCCGAGCAATTAAAAAAGGCAATGAGGGGCGAACCTGTTGAACCTACCGCTGAACAACTCAAGCAACAGGAATTTAACAAAGGAGTATACATCGAACCCAAACACCCTTTCAACAAGTCTGTTGATGAGAGTAAAAATAGTAAGAAGGCAGATAAGAAGGCAATAATCCGGACCCCAAAAAATAAAAGTACCGGTAAAGATATGGATAATCCAAACAAAGTTAGTAAGTAAAACTACCCAATACTTTGCAATCTTTATTTAATATCAACCTGTTACCAAATATGTGTTGATAGTTAATTCAATTTGTTTACACTGACCTATCCCAGTTTCTAATATATCCTATTATATAATAGCACTGGTCAAAAAAATAATTCAAGAAAAGAAACAAAATCGGTCATGAAGAAAAGTAAATCAAGTACAGTTCAAAGAAAAAAAAACGCAACATCAACTCGTTCAAACGGAGCATTAAAAAAAGTAGACTTTGCCCTAACTGAGTCTGCAGATATTCTAAAAGCTGCCGGTCATCCCTTGAGGCTACAAATTCTTCAGATGCTTTCCAGTGCAAAACCAGATCTGTGTGCATGTGAATTTGAAAAAGCTATGCCAATCAAGCAACCAACAGTCTCTCATCACTTAAAAATTTTGAGAGAAGCGGGACTTGTTGAATCTGAAAAAAATGGATTATGGATGCATTACAGTATCACTAAAAAGTATCGTAAATTTATCCAGGGCTTGCTCAAGCTTAAGGCTTGAGTGTAAAATCACTTTCCCGTCTTTCAGCTCAATACATTTAAATAAGCCCAATAAATTGATTTGACTGATAGTTTTTAAAACAGGGTTCAACAAATCGATAATGCCTGAAGTGTCTGCCAGTGTTTTATACTCTCAGAGTTCAGGCATACTTTCTCTCGCATTAAATTAAATAATCACCCGGCCTCCACATTTTTTATATTTTAATTGCATTAATTCATATATAGACTTCATTTTATATTTTTGTTATTCTAACAATCTGGTTGATGTAAAAGTGAAACCTATTTCTGCAATATTCCTTTTTTTAACACTGATCTTATCGACATTATTCTCATGTGCAAATAATGTCGATAGTGTTGTATATAGCAATATTGAAAATGGAACTTTAATTCTTAATAAAGAATCACTTATAAATTCTCGAATCAACCTTACAGGAAAATGGGAGTTTTACTGGAATTGTTTTGTACAGCCAAAATCAGAATCTCATCACAATGAAATTACGCATATTCAATGTATAGATTCAGACATAGATGTTATTGATAATAAATACATATTGTTTCCATCACTCTGGTCCGGTAATAATTACAATGGAACGATTATCTCGAATGAAGGTTACGGTTCACTCAGATTAAATATTAAGTCACCTGTCACGCAAACAGTGTCATTTCGCATAGGTGATATGTACAGTGCATACAGAATGTATCTGAATGGCAAGATGTTGGCCAGTAATGGTGTCCCCGGTAAAGGCGCAGCATCCGAACAAGCCTTATGGCTGCCTCAATTCGCGAGTGGCAAACTCTTAAAAGGTAGCAATGAACTTCTCATTCATCTTTCCAATCATTCACATCGAAAAATTGGAACCTGGTCATACCTGGAAATTGGGACTGCGAAAAATATTACAGGTGAGAAAATTATTCGACATGGGATAGAAATGTTCCTGATGGGCGCCTTGCTTGTAATATCCTTCTATCACCTGGGTCTATTTTTCCTCCGTTCAGATGATAGAGCATCCCTTTATTTTGGAATTCTGACCCTCCTGACAACAATTCGAGTAGCTGTTACCGGAGAACGTATACTTGTAGAATATTTACTACAGCCATTCTTTGAAACTCAAGTTAAGATAGAATACCTATCATTTTATCTGGGAGCTCCGGCTTTCTTCAGTTATATTTACAGATTATTTCCAACAATCCGAAACAAATATGTTGAGCAGACTGCATGGACTTTCGCAGGATTATTTAGTTTATTTATATTATTTACAGATGCTGCTGTATACAGTTATTCAGCATTACCCTACGAACTTGGAGTTTTGATTATCGGTTTTCTTGTATTATCACAAATGATTTATGGACTAAAATTTCATATACACGGTATGTTAGTCGCGATACTGGGATTTATACCACTACTTCTTACTGCAATAAATGATATATTATACAACAATGAAATATCAATACTACCAGGTTATATATCATATCCTGTTGGTATATTTATCTTCTTTTTTGCACATGCTTATTTGCTTGCAGATAAGTCAGCACGAACATTCAACACAATTAATGATCTTAGCTACGAACTTGAAGTGACAAACATCGCACTGAAAAGATTTGTCCCCATGGAATTCCTAAATATTCTCAAAAAGAGAAGTATTACTGAAATCCAACCAGGAGATCAAATTCATAAAGAACTTACGATAATGTATCTTGATATAAAAGATTTTACATCTCTATCCGAAAAACTGAAACCTGAAGAAACTTTTGATTTTATAAATACATTCCTATCACGCATGAACCCGATAATTCACGAAAATAACGGATTCATCGATAAATATCTTGGTGATGGTCTGATGGCATTATTTCCGGGAAATCCGGATAATGCAATACAGGCAGCCCTCAAAATGCAAAAAACAATAATTCAATATAATGAAGAACGTGCTACAAAAAGTAGAGTAGCCATCCATGCCGGTATTGGAATACATACAGGTATGACGGTTCTTGGTATAATTGGTACTGATGCAAGAATGGACAGTACTGTTATATCTGATGCCGTTAATATTGGATCACGAGTGCAAGGTCTCTCAAGGTATTTTAATTCTCCAGTATTGCTTTCAATAGAAAGTTTGATATCGCTAACCAATCCGTCATTGTATTCATTTCGTATCGTTGGCAGGGTCAAGGTAAAAGGGAAATCTAACAGTATTGTTGTTGCGGAAGTTCTTGATGCAATACCTGACAGTACTCTTTTTAAAGAGACAGTTACCATTTTTGAAACAGCATTATCCGAATATCAACTGGGAAAGACTCTTGATGCTAAAGCTCACTTTGAAAAAGTACTCTCCCAGAATCCGAATGATAAAGCGGCTCGAATATACCTGGAAATGATTGATCAGTCTATATCAATGAATACCAGTCCTGAGCTGGATCTGGATTTTAGATAACAGAATATTCTCATAAACAAGCATTTTACTGCATATGTTTTCGCACATCGTATCGAACTGAAGTGAAATTTAAGATTAAATCTTTGTTTCAATAATAAACAAAAATACTTCTTGCCTGTCGGATAATTCATTCACTTATCTGTTACCAATGAGTTCAACGGATATTTACATTCAACACTTTGTTGATCTAAAAAAAGCACTTGAAGAGGAACAAAAAGTTGATTTTGAAGAATTCAACAAAGAAATGATGAACCGTCCTGTCAGGGAACGAGTCAGACATGGACTTACATTATTTCCAGTAACTCTTCAGGATATGAAGATGACTGTTGGAGGTAAAACAAAAATACGTTTTACAACACTTCAGAAGAACAATTTGTTTCGCTCCGGACAACCTGTTGAACTCTATTCCGGTGAACATAAACTGCGCGGTATTGTATCAAAAATCTATCGCAATGAAATTGAGCTAATTGTAGATGAATATGATTCATGGCTTGATAATGAGAATACGGGAATTAATCTTGTATTTCAGGATACCGTCTACAATGATATGTTTCGTGCAGTAAAAAGGGCCGAAGAGTCAAGAGACGGATACAATTACTACCTGAGAAAAGTGATTCTTGGTCTGGAAGAACCAGGGCTTATTAGCAGTAATCAGAAAATAGCAGCAAATGAACATAATCTGAATGAATCTCAACTAAATTCTGTTAGTGGTATTCTGAATACACCGGACATAGCATTGATTCATGGTCCACCCGGTACAGGAAAAACTACGGTACTGTGCTCTGCAATTCAAGAACTAATAAAAGACGAAAACGAAATTATTCTCGTATGTGCTCCGACAAATACTGCGGCAGATTTACTGGCAGAAAACATCAGCATTTTTACAAATAATTTAGTCAGACTGGGTCACCCTGCTCGGGTAAAAGATGATCTTCAAAATTTAACTCTTGATGGTATTATTCAAAATAGTCCTGATTTCAAACTTGTTAGTAGATATCGTCGAGAATGCGAACAACTTCTTCGTGATGCTAAAAAATTCCGAAGAAATTTTGGCCCGGAAGAAAGAAGAAAACGAAATGAGACCTGGGCAGAATACCGAGAGCTTCGTGATACTATACGAAAAATGGAAGAAGGTATTACTGAAAGTGTACTCCGAAATATCAAGGTTTATATTACAACTCTAACCGGAGCGAATCACTATCTCATTCGCAATAAAGAATTTACAACTGTTATTATCGATGAGGCAACACAGGCGCTGGAAGGAGCGGCATGGATTCCAATATTGAAAGGCTCCCGAATTATTATGGCGGGAGACCACCAGCAACTTTCTCCGGTAATAAAATCTGAATCAAGCTTTCTGAAGAAAACGCTTTTTGAAAGAAGCATTTCCCATCACAATAAAAACGGAACCGGACGCGTATTTTTTCTGGATACTCAATATAGAATGGAAGAGTCAATAATGCAATTTTCCAATTCAGAATTCTATAATGGTAGACTGAAATCGGATACAAGCTTATTGAATCGTCCTGCTATTGATACGACTCCTTTTCATTCAAGCATTGTTTTTGTCGACACCGCAGGATTTGATTGTGAAGAACAACCTGATGATGAGAGTGAGAGCATACTAAATGATTGTGAAGCAAATATACTACTGTATATTTACAATAAATATAAATCACAGATTGAAGAGAACAACCTGACCTGGGGAATAATGGCAACATATAAAGCGCAGGCAACCCATATACAGGATTTATTTCGTGATAAATATGGAGAAATTCCAGGTCATGATATAGATACTGTTGATTCTTACCAGGGTGGAGAGCGGGATTGGGTGACCATTTCTCTGGTTCGTTCAA
>JBNKQE010000055.1:0-18914 GCA_050295715.1 Leptospirales bacterium | reverse complement strand
CAGTATCATTAATGCGAAAATCAAATACTTAATTTTCTTCAGTTTTTCAAAGGAATCCCGTTTGTATATTCCGTAGGGAATTTTCAAGGATACTCGAAGTTTTGTGATCCAGTCCTGAATTGTTCCCAGTGGACATACAAATCCGCACCAGCCTTTATTAAGGAAAACAAACCATACAAGAGTAAATAATGTGGACGTTATGATTCCCAGTCCCCGAAATGATATCATATTATCAAAAGGTAAAACGAGCCGGTGCTGCAGCCCTATAAAAAAACAGGAGCCGGCACTTTTATCGTTATAGGGACAGGTGAACGTTGGAATGTCCATACCGATGTCAATGGCCAGGTAGCCTCCATAAACGAGAATTCCAAATGCCACAATCTGAATCCAGAAACGAAGACGGCTTACGTCTCCATTGTTTAAAAATCTACGAATTTTACTCATTAAATCCCAGCCTTCGCGCAGGTCTTTTACGTCTTTCTCTGTAGAAAAGAACGGCCACCAGGCTGATAAGGATTGTTATAAAACCGATTCCCAGACCTGAAACAAGGGATGTGTAATCGGCTCTGGCAGGTCTGTATCTCCAGGGAAGAGATGTTGTGAGGATTTCGTTATTATAGAATTTTCCTTTGAATTTACCCGAGCCCTGCTTGCGGAGTCTTGCAACAAACAAAAGAGATCCGGTTTGCTTCCTGTCAAAATTCACCCATTTATCCGAATAGTAATCGCGAATCAATTGAAAATGAGCCATACCGTTGCTGTCTGTTCGGATTTCTTTTTGCCATCCCCGGTCGGTTGTTACAATAACGGATGCATCACCAACCGGAACGCCGTAACTCAGAACACGCAGTTTGAGTGTCATTCCGGTCTCTGTACTGACATGAAAATTCCCATCCCACAGAGCTTCCGGAACAATCTCCAGAGGTATATTGTTTAGTCCATCGGGAGTAAGACGCTCTTCATCAAACCTGTATCCATGCCCCCATGAACAGTTATGATGTATAACAATCCACTTTGCCGTGCGCGTATACAGTGTATTTCCCGAAATCTGTTGATCGAAAACATACACACTATTCGGTCCATGCATTGATTTGCTCTTCCAGGGAGAGTCAAAATTAACCATCGACCCTTCCTCTACTGATTGTAGCTTGAGCTCTTCAGAACTATCGTCCGGATGAAGGATGAATCCCTTTGCGAATGGGGCCGGCGATTGATTCAGCCAGTATTTCCGTTTTGGATATGGTGCATGCTCCGATTCAAATTTTCCGGGAACCTCCTTTCCCGGAGGATCCAATGAAAGTTTTAGAACTTCAGAAAACTCCGCAGAATGAATATTCATTAGCGGACCGATTGCAACTGCAAAAACAGTCATATATAATAACTTGCGATTGTTCATTTTCGCTCCTTTTTGATAATCAAATAAACCGTCTCCAGTTTATTGAATTTTTCGATGGATCAAAATAATTGTTTTTTATCCAATACTGATCATCCAATACTCCGTAAAAACTGCTATTTTTATATAAGAGAATTCGCATCTACTTCTGTGCTTTTCTGCGACATATTCGTTGATAACCGAATATGTCAAAAATAGAGGCGCTTGCGAAATCTCTTGTATAAAGTCTTACTGTTAACTGTTAGAACTTCGCAGAAAGTGCTACTGATATTGTGCGAGGAGGTGCCACGCTGTAGTATTTTCCGCTGTAAGCATTTTTCTGAACTTCAACTGCGTATCGCCTGTCAAATAGATTCTGAACATTCAGCGTGAAATCCAGATTGCTTTCAGTTTGATATCCAACCATTAGAGATGTTATATTCTTTAAGCCCTGGTATTTTTCTGTATTGGCAGTGTCTATATAATAGGAGCTCCATGTTTCCGTCTGCATTCTTGCTTTGAAACCTGTTCTATTTTTATACTGAAGAAATACCATATATTGATTGGATGGAATGTGAGGGAGGGTTTTCCCTCCGCGGTCATATTCCCTGGTTTTCTTAGTTTTGTAATCGGTTCCCACTTCCATGAAATACTGGTATACATATTTTGTCTTTGTGTAACTGCCTCCAATAGAAAAGGCATCGGTTAAGAAGTAGGCCGCTTCAAACTCGATACCATCTTTCTTTGTTCTACCCGCATTTGAATATTCTGTTTCACGGTCAACAGTCAGTTTGGGAACTACTTCATTTTCGAGAACACCTTTGTAGCCATTTATGTCAAACATCCATGACTGTCCTCTACCTTTAAGACCCAGTTCGTAGTTTGTATACTTTACAAGTTTCAAAGAGGGGTTGGAGGATATTTCACTTGTTGTCGGTGTTTGAATTCCTCTGGCAGCATTCGCATATACGTTCAGTTGTTTGAAAATTTTATATGAAACGCCCATCCTTGGAGATGCCGCTTCGTAGATTTTTCTTATATTGTATTTTTTGTTTTCAACAGGTTGGCCGCAATCTGTCATAGAATAGGAACAATCGATATAGTTACCCCTGGACCAGTCATAATAACTATCTATTTTACCTTTCATCTTGAATTTGACTTCATCGTAACGTATCCCAAGGTCCACGATAAGTCCATCAATTGGCTTCAATGACTCTTGAATATAACCACCGATCAAACGTGTGCTGTAGTATGAATCTTCTGCGAGATCACCTTTTGTATCAGAGTCTACAGCCGTAATTCGATTTATGTAGGGTGAAACAGTCACATCCTGATACTTGTAACGTTTTCCGTCCTGGTGATCGATTCTGCCGGTGCCTCCCGCTGTCAGTGTTCCATATTTATGCTTCCAGTCTATCTGCAGATCTCCGCCGTAAACATCACTTTTCCCAACATTAATCATTCCAGGTACCGGATGGTTATGGGTCCAGCGGTTGCCGTATATCAATGGTTTTATATCGAAATTGCCAATTTTTTTTGTTAGCCTGGAACTGAAAAATGCGCTGTCTGAGTATCTTCCGGAATATTTCCATGGTTCTTCTCTGGACCATGGATTAACCCGGGTTTGCAGTTTGCCGTCAATAATGCGCAGGATTGTTTTTCGTGTATCGTTGATTGTGAGATCGCCGGTTTTCTCGTAATCTTCGAATAGAACCTGGTCGGTGGAGCCGGGGAGCTGGAGATCTGATTTGTTATAGGAAATATAGTTTTCCCATACTGTACCATCGTCAAATACGAATACGGGCTGGAATGAAGCATTATAAGCTTCGTATTTATTATGTTCTCTCCAGGTGTTGTTGGAGGCAATGTAAGAGCCGTTGATCGAATACATAAGAAAATTATCTATATTCCCGGCATACGAGAAGGCCGAGCTTCTCTCTTCGTGAGAACCTCCCTCGATTTTAACGAATCCTCCCTGGTTTTTTACAGGACTGCGGGTTATTATGTTAATAACACCCCCTGCGGCATTGGCTCCCCAGAGAGTGGAGTTGGGTCCCTTTACTACTTCAATTTGTTCAATTTGCTGGGGATCAAGCAGGTCAAGCTTGCTGAATCCATCCGGATCGGTAACGGGAACTCCGTTTAATAATATCATAACTTCGCGAATACCATATCGTGCTTTTACACCGGCACCGCGAATTATTAATCGTGAATCATATCCTCCATTTTTACTGTCTATCTGAACACCCGGTGTTCCGGAGAGTGCATCCTTAATGTTATGCATCTTCGCATTTTCGATCCTATCCTGACCTATAACCGATATGCTTGCCGGAACGTCCTGTGTCTTTCTTTCCAGCCGGGTTGCCGTTATACTGACTTCATCAAGCTGCTGCTCAACAATCTTTTTATCTTTCGTTGAATCCGCCTCTTTTGCATCCGTCTCTGTTTGAGCATGGACTGCGGATATGAGTGCTAAAAACAAAACGAGTGAAAACGCTAATCTATAAAATTTATGCATCTAAGTTATCCAGTATTTATATGTTTTTCTACAGGTTGAAAATCGAATATGTAAGAATACGAATATCGCATTGTTACTATTCATCCAGTTCAATCGGACATTGGCGAACGTGCATGATAAGAATGTTAATGATAACAATCATACCGTTGAGTTCAGTGACGCCGATTTTATCCCCGTATTCTGGATTTTTTATACTTCTAATTCCGGTGAGTAAAACAATCGGGCAACAGTTATCGCAAAAATAATCATGTTCAATTTTAATAATCTATCAGAGTCACTGATGGACTATGCTAAAGTAGTTGATTATAGTTTCCGTGGTCCAATTGTATTGAACTACATCAAGTAATAAGTTGCCTGTTTTCGCATCGGATTATTTGTAACAAAACCCCGAATACTTAAACGATACCATTTACGTTATTAATATCCGGATTAAGGGATATTTTCGCATTCTCTATGCGATATAATAAACACAATGGTTGGTAATGTATAAACAGGGGAGGCAATTCCGGATGAGCAGAGAGGGACGTGTGTATTTAGGTACACTTGTATTACATGCAATCATTAAGTGATTTCATTCGAATAAAAATCCCGGTATCTGAAAATGGAAAAGCCTCTGGTGAGGTATCTTATACAGCAGGCGGTTTGATTGTTGTATGCTTGAATCCTTTTACAAGTGTAAGCAAAGATTCTTTGAAAATATATAAAGTTGTATATTGTCGCTCGGGCAGGGAATACGAATAAGTATTTGCAACATTCATTACATTGCTGGCGATAATGCTCAAATATTTCAAAGGTTGTTTGCGCTTGCACAAATCGTCGGTATTGCTTGTATTCTCATTTGGAGAAGAGATCAGATAAGGAAGAGACTCATCGTTGCTGCCGATTATTGAAATCATAGCATCTTCATCTGATTCTATCTCTGTGCTGTTCAGTATCTTGCTGTAATCATTTGATGAGTATAAATTATCACAATGACAGGCCCAGTGCTCTTTGTATAGCGCGAAGGGTCCCCGTCCCCCGCCCAGAAGCAGGGTATTATAAAGCATCAGAGTTACCATGAAGCTCCATATAATTGTAATAAATTTGTTTTGCATACAAATTGAACGTTACCCCGACGGGGTATAACTATCTATAATTACAAACGATGTGAACATCTAAATGAGTGTGAAGGGTTTGTCAAGAAATTATACTGTTATTAGAATATATAAGTAAAATTTTGTGCGAAATCGCATGTGGAAACATGCGAATAATTTACCGTACATACAAAATATTCATTATATAGAAAAATATCAATGTTAATTGTACGGGGTTTTTGCTGTAACAATTGCTGGTTTATTCAATTGTTTTCTTTTTTTCCTGTTTAACATTTGTCTGCTGAATCCGCACCATCAGATTATTCAAAGATATTGATGATCATCTATGGGTTTCTGCCGGGAGATAACTCTGCTGCTACGGGGGCTATGGATACGACATACAAAACAATGTTATTTCGGGACCCGAAAGTCAGGAATCTTGCTATACTTCTTCTAAGACTGAATTGCCCCGGTGGGAGCATCTGCTGAACCAGCTTCAGGAAGAGTGTATTATGGAAATGCAATCTTACAGATTTGGAATTCTTGAAAATTTTCAGCAATTTACGCACCAATTGATACAGGTCTTTTTTGTAGGTCTGACTGTTGGAATGGTGCGCACTGTGATTCCGGCTCTTGCTGAAAAAGAGTTCGGAGTTCCGGCAGGGTCATTTCTCTCTCTCGTATCTTATGTGGTCTCATTTGGGTTTATAAAAGGAGTGCTGAACTTTGCTGGAGGCCGGTTTTCGGAATTCTATGGAAGAAAGAGGGTTTTGATTTCTGGATGGGTTGCTGCAATACCTGTACCGTTTCTGATTTTTGGAGCACTTGACTGGAACTGGATTGTGGGGGCTATGGTTCTCCTTGGAATAAATCAGGGTCTGACCTGGTCTATGACGCAGACATCAAAACTTGACCTGACGCGTCCGGAAGAGAGGGGGATCACTATCGGACTCAATGAACTGGGCGGGTATCTGGGAGTGGCTGTTGCCGGTATAGCAACTGCTTATCTCGCAGAGATTTTCGGTCCCAGGGAGGGGCTGTTCTATTTTGGTACTTCAGTTGTCTTCATTGCTCTTTTCCAGGCAATTCTTCCGGTAAAAGAGACGCAGTCATGGGCACTGGAGGACTCCAGGCTCCATGCAGAAGAGGCAATCCATCACACTTCCGAATCGCTTCGTGGCGAATCCGAACTGATTCATTCCGGAGCATCGACTCTGGAGATCTTCAGGATTCTGAGCCTGAAAAATAGTCAATTCTTTGCGTTCAATCAGGCAGGTCTTGTGGAGAAGTATGTGGATGCGCTGGTCTGGATTTTTTATCCGGTTTTCTTCTATAAAAGAGGATTGAGTCTGTCCACTATCGGCTGGATTGCCGGGATTTACGGAGTCGTTTGGGGGGCGACCCAGTTATTCACAGGTATCCTTTCTGATAGAATTGGTCGAAGACCTGTCATTCTTTCGGGGATGTGGATCTGTGGTGTCGGAGTCGTCATGACCCCTCTTGTGGGTTCTGTATTTCTATGGTCTCTGGCTGCTGCAGTTACGGGGCTGGGGATGGCGCTGCTTTATCCCGCACTATCTGCAGCCATAGCGGATCTCTCCCTTCCGGAATGGAGGGGAACAGCCATCGGGATTTATCGATTCTGGAGGGATCTTGGATATGGATTCGGTGCTATTTTTCTCGGGATTGCAGCAGAGCTTGGAGGAGATATTCAGTACGGCTTCTATTTCACGGGTGCTTCCATGTTTCTGTCAGGCTTGATTGTCTGGAAAATTGGGGGAGAGACCAATCCCCGGTTCCATTCCGGGGCAACTTGACTGTTCGTTTTTTTAATTCATAGTAGTTTTTGTAAGAACAATATTGTCTCTTTTTGTTAAAATTGATTGGCATACAAACCAAAATGCGTTTGTATAATGACATAGTGAGCATAGATCATTCAATATGATTTATGTATAATGGGGACTTCTGCCTGACTAAAAAGTCTGCTAACGTAGGAGTAAGCGGTTCTTCCTTATCTGGATGTTCGCCTGACGTATGAATGCAACAGGGGTATTTCCCCTTGAGAGGAAACTGTATGAATTTTGAAAGCTGTAATATATCTGATCAAAACAGAAGTTGCTGTTCTTCGGGAATGGAGTCGGAAGATTTCAGTTACGAAGATCACTGGAATGCAGTTTATGAGAAGAATCCCGCTGAAAAACTGGGATGGTATGAATCGGATTTCAATCCAGCTTTTACAATGATAGAGAAGACTTCACTGGGGCTTCATGCCAGAATTCTCAATGTTGGAGCGGGCAATACATTTCTTGTCGATGAGCTGATAAACAGGGGTTATACGAAATTAACAGCCACGGATATAAGTAAAACGGCACTTGATCAGCTGGAAGAGCGTGTTGGAGCGGATTCCGGTGTGGAGTATATCGTGGATGATTTGACAGAACCAACCATTTTGCAGGACATACCGGAAGTCGATCTCTGGATTGATCGTGCCGTGCTGCATTTTTTTACTCTGGAGGACGAACAGGAAACTTATTTTGAACTTTTGAATCGAAAAGTAAAAAAAGGGGGATTCGCAATCCTTGCACAGTTTCATGTGGATGGTGCGAAAACATGTTCCGGTCTCCCGGTTAAAAGATACAATGCAGAGACACTCTGCAAGAAAATCGGACCGCACTTTACTCTAGTAGATAGCTTCAATTACGATTATACGATGCCCACAGGGGCAAAGCGACCTTATATATATGCTCTGTTTCAGAAGTCATGAAGTGAGACTTTAAGAAGTCGAAATGAAAGTTGATCGTAAAAATGTAGATTCAGTTATGCAATCACTTGTTAGTTTATAAACAGGTATGAATAAGAATGAATCCATAAAGCTCTGGAACCAAGCTCTGATACTTGCTGCAATCACTATATCTTACAATTTTTTTGAAGGAATTATATCGATTTTTTTCGGATGGGAGGATGAAACCTTATCACTGTTCGGTTTTGGTGTGGACAGTTTTGTAGAAGTGATTTCCGGTATGGGAATCCTGCATATGGTAATTCGTGTAAGAATTCAGAAAGTTGAGACTCGCGACAGGTTTGAGCGATTGGCGCTCTATATCACTTCTATCTCTTTTTTTCTACTGACTGCAGGTCTTCTGATTGGAGCCGGACTGGGAATTTACACCGGTCATACACCCACAACAACCATAGCAGGGGTGATCGTAGCCTTAATATCCATAGCTACCATGCGCTGGCTTGTCTATGCAAAAACACGTGTCGGTGAAAAATTGAACTCAGCAGCAATACTTGCCGATGCGGAGTGTACCATGACGTGTTTTCGTTTGTCAATTATTCTGCTTGTTGCCAGTCTCGCTTACGAACTTTTTAAGATTTCCTATATTGATATTCTGGGATCACTGGGTATCGCCTGGTATTCATGGAAAGAGGGAGTGGAAGCACTGGAAAAAGCTCGCAGTGACTCGCCTGTATGTACTGATCACTGCTGCTGAGAAGGAATATTATGTAATGGCCTCCATCATGTCAACCGTATGCACATGCAACAATTAATGGAATGATTCTCTTTGTTTACCATGTCTTCAGATGCAATATAAGAGCCAGAATGCGAAATATAGTAAAAAAACACAAAAAAATCTATGGTCAAAGGAGACTGTTTGTGCGATTTTCTGGATTAGTTATTATTTGTAAATAAACACATTTAATATTTATAAGTAATCCTCCGGGCAGGGGGCAGGAAATGCGTTATGGATGTCGATAAAATAATTGACCCGGTTTGCGGTATGGATGTTGATCCGGACAGGAACGGTCCACGCATCGATTATAAAGGGTATACATATTACTTTTGCAGCGATTCATGTAAAAATAAGTTCGAATCCGACCCGTCGCTCTATGTAAAAGAAGAGGGACACAAAACTGACACCCTGTCCCATACACATGAAACTGCCCATCAACACTCTCATGAACACCAACATATACACGGACATTCTCACCGGGAAACCGGATCTGAAGAAATGCGTGGGCATTCGCATATTGTTACCTCGAAAATGAACACAGAGCATACTGCTGACTACACCTGCCCCATGCACCCCGAAGTTATAGAACACAAAGCGGGAGACTGCCCCAAATGTGGTATGGCCCTGGAAGAAGTTATCACAGAGGCGTCGGGGACAAAGAGAGAGTGGACCTGTCCCATGCACCCGGAAATCGTAAAGGACGCTCCGGGGGAATGTCCTATCTGCGGCATGGCCCTTGAACCGAGAACCATCACCCTTGAAGAGGATGAAAATCCTGAACTTGTGAATATGACCCGCCGTTTCCGGGTAAGTCTTGCGTTCTCGCTGCCCCTTCTACTGATTGTAATGCGAAATATGATTCCGGGGCTTTCGCTGGAGAGCATGATCCCGCCGGATATTCAAAAATGGATTGAGCTCGCGCTTGCGACACCTGTCGTTCTCTGGGGAGGCTGGCCCTTTTTTGTCAGGGGGTGGCAATCAGTGATTCACTGGAATCCAAACATGTTTACATTGATCGGTCTTGGAACAGGAGTCGCTTACTTTTACAGTGTTATTGCGGCACTTTTTCCGGGCATCTTTCCCGATGCGTTTCATGGTGCAGGCGGAGAGGTTGCGATCTATTTTGAAGCATCGGCAGTAATCGTAACTCTGGTACTTCTGGGGCAAATGCTGGAGCTGAAGGCACGAAGTAAAACGGGCGCTGCCATTAAAGCGCTCCTTGGCCTTGCGCCGAAAACGGCGAGGCGAATTTTGGGCGATATAGAAGAGGATATTCCTCTGGAAGATGTGCAGCCGGGGGATCTTCTTCGTGTGCGTCCGGGAGAGAAGGTTCCCGTGGATGGAATCGTTGTAGAGGGGTCAAGCTCCGTGGACGAATCCATGATAAGTGGCGAACCGATACCTGTGGAAAAAAAACAGGGTGACCGGACCATTGGAGCCACACTGAATGGAAACGGGTCTATTGTAATAAAAGCGGAGAATGTCGGATCCGATACTCTTCTCTCCCGCATTGTTCAAATGGTGGCCGAGGCACAGCGAAGCCGTGCGCCTGTCCAGAAACTTGTAGATATTGTCGCCGGTTATTTCGTTCAGACAGTTGTTGCTATTTCTGTTTTGACCTTTATTGTATGGGCGATTGTGGGGCCCGCTCCGAAGCTGGCCTATGCACTCGTCAATGCCGTTGCAGTTTTGATTATCGCCTGTCCGTGCGCTCTGGGGCTTGCCACGCCCATGTCCATTATGGTCTCCACCGGTATGGGGGCTTCCGGAGGGATTCTTTTTAAGAACGCCGAAGCCATAGAGGTTTTGAAAAAGGTCGATACTATTGTTGTAGATAAAACCGGGACATTGACAGTCGGAAAACCGAAGCTCCTGGATATTGTTCCTGCCGATAGATTCGATGAAGCGAAACTACTCTATTATGGAGCGGGAATTGAAATCGGAAGCGAACATCCTCTTGCTGCGGCGATTGTCGCCGGTGCTGCGGATAGAGGGTTTGCAACCGGAAAATCGGAGTCTTTTGAATCTGTAACCGGCAAAGGAGTAACGGGAAAAATTGATGGTAAGTTCGTTGCTCTGGGAAACCTTATGCTAATGGAGGAGATCCATATCGATGTTTCCTCCATTGAATCCCGCGCCGACGAACTGCGAAAAGAGGGTAAAACCGTTATGTTTTTGGCTGTAGACGGACAGGCGGCGGGACTTCTGGGAGTTGCCGATCCAATCAAGGATACAACCCTGGAGGCAGTTCAGGCCCTCCATGCTGAGGGTATCCGAATTGTAATGCTTACCGGCGATAACCTTACTACCGCTGAAGCCGTATCCGGAAGCCTGGGAATTGACGAAGTTGTAGCAGAAGTACTCCCCGATCAGAAGGCTGCACATGTGAAAAAGTTACAGAGCGAAGGGCGGATTGTTGCTATGGCAGGCGATGGTATCAATGACGCTCCCGCTCTTGCTCAATCCCATGTGGGCATCGCCATGGGCACGGGAACCGATGTGGCCATGGAAAGTGCCGGGGTCACTCTGGTTAAGGGCGATCTTCGGGGCATTGTAAGGGCCAGGCATCTGAGCCGGGCGACCATGCGAAATATCAAGCAGAACCTCTTTTTTGCCTTTGTCTATAACTCTCTGGGCGTTCCCCTTGCTGCTGGAATACTGTATCCTTTTTTCGGGCTTCTTCTCAGTCCCATGTTTGCCGCGGCGGCTATGAGTTTCAGTTCCGTTTCTGTTGTGGGGAATGCGTTGCGGCTCAGGAGAGTGAAACTATAAGTAAATCAGGCAGGCTGAAATGATACGGGATGTGGGGACTGAGACCGATTCTTCCGTGTATTTGTTAATAGAATTTAATAGAGTATTGATGGAGGAAAAAAATGGCACAATTTTTAGGCGATATCGTGTTTATTCTTGAGCTGGTTACTGTCGCGGCCGGTCTGTTTGTCTTGAGTATTGCGAAAAAGGAAGGATCTCCGTTTATTAAGTCTTCCGGGCTACTTCTGGTTATCGGCGGACTTGTAATTGCAATCTGTTCGAGCTTTTTCTATGTGAAATATCTCTTTCAGGGCGAATTTGATAGTGCGATGCCTGGAAGGGGCATGATGGGGAATATGATGAACGGACGAATGGGATCAGGAATGATGCATGGATTCGGAAGTATGGGCCGCGGTATGATGGACTTCGAAGATTTAGATCCGCAGATGCAGGAAAAATACAGGGACTTAAATCGGCAAATGCAGGAGTTTCATCGCGATATGATGGACAAGTATGGAACCCGAGGTCCGGGTATGATGATGTATAATGATGGGCAAATGGGCCCAGGAATGATGTATGACCGTGGAAAAATGGATTCAAATATGATGAATGATACAAAATAGTAAATGTTATAAAAACACCCGGTCTCCTGTAGAGTGCATATGAATTCGCAAAATGTACGGGAAATGATGGATAGGGGGAATATATTTATGAGGAACCCGGGTTGTCGATAAAGTATAATTTAGTTAAATAAAATAACATACGTCATTCCCTGTCGGCTACCCGATAATCATCCCGGCCAGTTTCAATTGCTGTAGTATTTAAAGTATAAATTAGTAAAATTGCTATTTGATTTTTTGAATGCATCTTTGACGTCCTGCAATCAATCCGGCTTGAATACGGTGTCTTAATGTAAGATCCCGGATTAATTGTGAGTCGGTTCAAGAGGGCATCTACTTGCATCAGCATGCGTAGACTGGTGTCTGTATGATCAATTTTTTCAACATTAATGCCAGAGGCGGATAGGTGACGACTGTGGTAATGGACTCTCATAATTTTTAAGCTTCTGTAATATTTGCCCAAAAAATACAGTCTTCTTTATTATATGGTTTTTTAGTAAATATTACTTCATAACTATTGAAATTCATTTCATGGATCATTTTGTGCGACTATCACATCATTATTCTTTCCTGCGGAGCTATTGTAAATGGTTTTTGTAGAACAGGGGATCGAGGTATTATTATGAGTAGCATTACAGAGATTCTTTCACGGGAGATCCTGGACTCAAGAGGAAATCCCACAGTGGAAGCGGAAGTTATTCTGGATAATGGGTTAACGTCAGTCGCGGCTGTTCCATCCGGGGCTTCAACGGGAGTCCATGAGGCTGTGGAACTCCGGGACGGGGACAAGAAACGTTATAACGGAAAGGGTGTGCTCAAAGCAGTGGAAAATGTTCGTACGGTGATAGCACCGGCTCTCAAGGGTGTGTCTGTGGCAGACCAGGAGGCCATTGATGGCAAAATGATCGAGCTGGACGGGACTCCCAACAAAGGAAAACTGGGAGCCAATGCGATTCTTGCTGTGAGTCTGGCAGTTGCTCGTGCAGCAGCCCTTGCGAAAGGTGTTCCACTCTATCGCTCCATTGCCGGAAACCGAGATGTGACTCTTCCCGTTCCTATGTTCAACATCTTAAATGGCGGGGTCCATGCCAACTGGCAGGGAACCGATGTGCAGGAGTACATGATCGCTCCCCACGGGGCACCGAATTTTCGTGAAGCTTTACGTTACGGAAGCGAGACCTACCACGCGTTAAAATCGGTTCTCAAAGAGAAGGGATACACCGTTTCTGTAGGAGATGAGGGTGGATTTGCCCCCACACTGGGCGCCAACTCGGAAGCCCTGGATCTCATCGTTCATGCTATTGAGAAAGCTGGATTTAAGCCGGGAGCAGATATTTCT
Organism: Leptospirales bacterium; assembly: GCA_050295715.1. Taxonomy (GTDB): domain Bacteria; phylum Spirochaetota; class Leptospiria; order Leptospirales; family Leptonemataceae; genus JBNKQE01. The sequence continues at coordinate 5,726 of JBNKQE010000055.1, read as the reverse complement.
ATCGCTCTGGATCCAGCCTCCAGCGGTTTTTTTGAAAATGGAGAGTACCATCTTCACTCCGAAAATCGCAAGGTTTCCTCCGGTGAAATGGTCAGGATGTACGAAAGCTGGGTCGATGCATATCCGATCATTGTTATCGAAGACGGACTGGCAGAGGATGACTGGGATGGGTGGAGAGTCCTTACCGATACACTGGGAAAGAAGATAGAGCTTGTGGGGGATGACCTGTTCGTTACAAATATTAAACGAATCCAGGAGGGGATAGATAAAAAGGTGTCCAATGCAGTTCTCATTAAACTAAATCAGATTGGAACACTCACCGAAACAATTGCTGCGATCAATCTGGCAAGCTCCGCTGGATGGGGGTCTATGGTCTCTCACCGGAGCGGTGAAACCGCCGACACATTTATCGCCGACCTCTGCGTGGCCATGAACACAGGTCATCTGAAAACCGGCGCTCCATGCAGATCTGAAAGGGTCGAAAAATACAATCGCCTCATGCGCATTGAAGAAGAGCTGGGTAGCTCTGCGAAGTTCGCCAGGAGGGGGGCTTTCGTAAGATAGACATTTTAAAATGTGAAAGAATTAAACGGCAAGGAATCCTTGAATGATAAAGCGGCAGAGCAGATCAGTTAGATCGATCAACGGTATTGATCTGCATCGTACATGTAATGATCTTGCCGGGACTCGCATTACTCCCGGTGACCAGGTTTTACAGCGTAAATAACTTCTTATTTATTTATCGCCTATCATTCATATATCCAGTCCATTAGATGTGTGAATTGTATCCTCTGTAGCTGTCTTGCGGGATCACTCTCAGTTCGAATGATTGACGTCGGAATAACCATTATCAGGTTCCCGGAATGGCTTATAACTCCGGATGATTTCGTCCTATAAATCAAATGTATATATTTTGGGCCAATTCCCGATTTTTTACAGGATAAACCTGTGTCGCTGAATACCGGAAGTTTTCCAGAAAAAGTAATATTATATAAAAAACAGGATTATCAGGAGAAACGTAATGAGTGGTGAAATTCAATCTCTGTTGGGTGATAAAGCGGAATCTCTGCTCGGTTTCGATTCACCCAGGATTTCTAAAGAACGGTTGCATGTTCCTGGGCCCGATTTTGTAGATCGGATATTTACCAGTTCGGATCGCAGCAATCGTGTACTGGTTAACCCGTCAAGAATCTATAATCACGGTCGTCTGGGCGGCACCGGTTATCTTTCAATCCTGCCCGTTGATCAGGGTGTGGAGCACTCCGGCGGAGCCAGTTTTGCTAAAAATCCTGATTATTTTGATCCGGAGAAAATCGTAGAACTTGCGATTGAAGGGGGATGTAACGCGGTAGCTTCTACATTCGGGGTGCTTGGAATCGTTTCTCGCAAGTATGCGCATAAGATCCCGTTCCTTGTGAAAATTAATCATAACGAATTGCTGACCCATCCAAACCAGTACCAGGAGATTATGTTCGGCAATGTGAAACAGGCTTACGAAATGGGGGCAGCAGCCGTCGGTGCAACCATCTATTTTGGTTCGGAGGATTCTCATCGCGAGATCATTGAAATCGCACAGGCCTTTGCTCTGGCTCATGAACTCGGGATGGCTACGGTTCTTTGGTGTTACCTGCGCAATTCCGCATTCAAGCTTGATAAGGACTATCATGTGTCTGCTGATCTGACCGGACAGGCCAATCATCTGGGCGTCACAATGCAGGCGGATATTATTAAGCAGAAATTTCCTGAAAACAATGGCGGTTTTATCGCATTGAATACTGAAAGTGTTTCCTATGGCAAGCTGGACAAGCGCATCTACAGCGATCTGACAAGCGATCATCCCATTGATCTGAGCCGCTACCAGGTAGCAAACTGCTATATGGGGCGCGTTGGCCTCATCAATAGCGGTGGAGCTTCGGGCTCCAATGACTTTGCTGATGCTGCCGCGACAGCTGTTGTTAATAAACGCGCAGGCGGGCAGGGATTGATCTCGGGGCGCAAGGCATTCCAGAGGCCGATGGCAGAGGGAGTAAAACTTTTAAATACGATTCAGGACGTCTATCTGGATAAGAGCATCACGGTAGCTTAAAGCAAGCAGTGATTATAGCATTTGAAAAATCTTAGAGCGGAGATGGCGCTTTTTTATTGGTTTAGTATGTCTTTATTTATTGCCGATCCTTTCCCGTATGCTTGATCTCCCGGTATAAATTGAACCGTATGAAGATATATATGATTGCATCCTATCTATAAAGCGATATGACCTGCAGGGTAAATACCGAACATTGAATCGAGAAATGATAGACTTGCATCGTGAAATGATGGAAAAATATGGAGCCAGAGGCCCTGGTATGATGAACAACGGGGGATAAGTGGGTTCGGGGATGGATTCAAATAGGATGAATAATACAAAGTAGCGTAGTATCAAAGTCACCCTGTATGGTTAGGGTGACTTTGTGGCTGCCATGTAGCGATGTTGTCCGATTCGTAAATAAAAACAGGCGAAGGTATCACAGATAGTGATTCAAACTGCTTTCATTGAAAGTTACTTTCAGAAGCAATTGCTTATTCCTGTTCACCTTCTGATTTTAGAGGTGAGCTCAGCCAGGGAGCCATGTTTTTTGAATCCGGTCCTATGCTCAATTGCAATTCTTCGGGGTTTTTATCTCTGGGATACACGAAGACAAATATTCTTCGAGCAGCCTCATCGGGATCTAACTCTATTTCGGTGAAGGCAAGGTTCCCTTTAAACATTCCTTCAAATGCAGCTTCGCCAGGATTCGTAAAATCTACTCCAACTGGCATGATACCATATGTCCCAATAACCGGTTTTAATGTGGCGGCGAATGGTTGGATGATTACAGTTTGATCGCCAAGATTTGCAAAACCAGCTTCAACGACTAACAGAGAATCCTTTGATGGATCTTTTGGCCGGTGGATCGTATCACCGATGCGATATGCATCTTTTCGTGATACTGAAACAATACTGATAACTCCCTGCTCAGCCTTTATTGTAGCATGCTCTTTTACATCCTTTATGGAAACACATCCCGTTAAAAAGCTGCTGAGAGCTGTGATTATTATTAATTTTTTCACAAATATCCTCCAGTAATCCTGCCCGCGAAATTGTATGGTAATCAAAAATGGGTAAGACGATTGTTGTTGTAAGTTGAAAAGCAACTACGATATTCAAAATATTGATTATCGTAGATTGCTGACGTTGCAATTGTTATAACGAAAATTGAATATGCCAGCAGTTGTCAATATATTTTTGATCGGAATTCGTTTTATTTGAATCCACTGAATCACAAAATGGTAAAATTATGAACCTAACTGCGAAAGATTGAGCGGGATTCAAATTCTCTGAAACATGGGCATTTATTTTTACCTGCAACAATATCATTCGTTGGTAATGGCTACCGAATCCCGCACTGCAGTGACACCGAAGAATCTTTAGTATTTTTAAGATGAAAAAATGTCTTAATTCGTTTTGACCAGGAGTAGAAAACGTAATACCCTGGTCTTGCGAATGATCAAATCGTCCGGTGCAATCAAAAACTTAATATATGTGATCGGTGAATGTTAAGGAATATATTCGGACTGGAAATGGTCACAATCCCACTGATGTCATCTTTGAAACCGGTGGGCTGAGTCGTCCTGGCGAAATCACTGCCAGGTATGGCAAAAAGGCCCTGCTGACCCGGAGACGGCTGTGGCTGGAATTAAAAAATACGAAGAGTTTCTTAAGTCAATCGGTTGCCCTATACGTTTATCGGAAGTTGGCATCGGCGAAGAGGGGGACTGGCGTTATGGTCCATGCGGAATTCTTTAATCGCGAAATGCTCTGTAATTTCGCAGAGTAGCGCCGGGGAGTGGTTCTCGCTGGAAGAGCACAGTTTTCTTTAATCGCCTCTTTCATTTTATACCGCATCAAAAGGCTACACGGCTTTTTCCATTCCAGGCAAAGATCCAAGCGGCGGCGGAGAGCATGGTCTTTAATATCTGAATTTTTCTGGTGGGGTTTTTCTCGGAGAGATAGAGGGCTGGCAGCTCTTTAATCAGCTCGATGGCACAGGCGATTTTATCAAAGACAATCCTTTCATCCATCTCCAGGGAATCCCTCTTGCGCTGTATCAATTTGATCTGCTCATCATACTGACGCCGTTTTTCCACAAGCTCCAGTTTATCGATCTCCGATTCGGTAAAGAGGTCATACAGTCTCAGCTTTTTATCGTTTAGCTCTGCAATCCGGCCAGACAAAAACACAATCTCCTTTCCTTTCTTCTCTTTGTGCCTCTGGAGGGGCGCGCCGAAAAGCTCTTTCAAATTGTCCCGGAAAGAATTGGAAAAGCGGATCTCCTTGATTGTACGGCCGATTACCGAAAGGATTTCGTCTTCCTTTACCCTGATTCCCCCTTGCTGTTTTTGCAGCGGTGTTTATAGTATGTATAATTTCCCGAATGATTCTCCCCGTTCTGAAGCTCCGCCACGTAGGCCCGGCCACAATGGGGACAGCAAACAAAGCGGGAAAACAGGTGGGGCGTACGGCCGCTCACAGGTCCGTTGCCGTTCGAGGATATACGCGCAAGTCGGTTGTCGTAGGCCTCTTTCTAGAAAAAGGCGGGGTGGGACCCCTCGTAAATTCCGCCCTTGAAGCGAAACCAGCCGCAGTAGAAGGGGTTCTTTAAGACCTTTTCCATCCGCCCCTTATCCCAGAGTTTCCCGGAGGCGGGCAGAAGACCGTTTGCATTACAGTAATTCACGAACTGGGAAAGGCTGAAGCTGCCGTTATCGTAGACCTCGAAAATCGAGTTGCGGTTGTGATTGGAAATTAGATGCATCACATAGGAGTCAAAATGTCATATTCGATACGCGAAATAGTAACAAAAATTGAAAGTGGAAATCTCCGACTTCCTGCCTTTCAGAGAGGATTTGTCTGGGAGCCTGACGAAGTCGCCTTTTTTATGGACAGTCTTTATAAAGGCTATCCTTTTGGAGTAATTCAACTTTGGCGTACAAAGGAACCACTAATTACAGAAAGGAAATTCGGTCCGTTTACTTTGTTTGAGCGGGAGCCTGATTATCCTATAGACTATGTTTTAGATGGCCAGCAAAGATTAACATCCATTTTTGGAGTATTTCAAAACTATTTAAATCCTAGTATAGGCGAATATAATCCGTTTAATGTATATTATGATTTTAAACTCGAAGAAAATTTGCAGGAAAGTCAGTTTGTAACCTTAGAAGAAGTATATGCTGACGAAAGTAGGCATTTTCCTCTCAATGCCTTGTTTGATTCAACAATGTACAGAAAATTAACAAAAAATCTGCCTGAGGAAATTGCGCTAAAGCTAGATAAATTACAGCAAAAATTTCAAGAAGTGCGCATACCCTTTCAGATTTTGGAAACGAACAATAGATCCATCGTCGCCATTGTTTTTGAAAGAATTAACAGGCGAGGTCAGCCGCTTGACACTTTGCAACTACTCTCGGCGTGGACATGGAACGACGATTTTGATTTGAAGGAGAAGTTTGAACAATTGAAAGAAGAGTTAGAACCTTACGGATTTAGTGATATCGGTGAGAATATAAATCTTCTTCTGAAAATTATCTCCTCTGTGATAACAGGGAATGCGGCGGCAGATAGCCTTATGGATATTAATGGGATTACTGTGCGCGACTCTTTTTCGAAGATAATTAACGGCATAAAAGGGAGTATAGATTTTTTAAGA
>JBNKQE010000054.1:260-19188 GCA_050295715.1 Leptospirales bacterium | reverse complement strand
GACTTGCGGTCTCCTTATGAGTCATTAATATTTCAACAATATCTTCTTCAAATAGAGAGTGAGATTCTTTTTCAATTCCGGAATAAAGGGTCTCAGTACTTCTATCAAGAGTCGCTGTATTACTGATTGGGGACTCGGCTCTGGTCTCCGTGTCTTCCAGGCGGGAAGCACGAGCTGAAAATGGCTGGGACAATATCTGAAGCAGCTCGTCATCCATATTCGTCCCCTGCAGCAAGCCGGTTCATGGAAATACATCCGCAAACCGGCTTGAGTTATACGATACAATACACCCTCTTAGATTGCAGGTGCTGGATCTGCCGTTCCGCCGGTAGATCCAGACTCTTCACTGTTTGACTCATTCTGATCCGAAGAGTCATTAGTGTTCCCTTCGCCTTCCGGTACAGATGGTTTCTTGAAAGGGCTTTCCAGTCCAAGAATTCCATACAATTCATTACCGCCGATAGACTCTCTCGTTAGAAGAGCATTGGCAACGGCCTCCAGTTTCGACCTGTGATCTGATACAAGTTTTCGGCCACGATCAAGTTGTTCCTGAATGATTCGCTTTATTTCTTCATCAATAGTAGAAGCGGTATCATCACTGTAGTGTTTTGAAGAGGAAATTTCTCTTCCCAGAAACACAGCCTGGTCGTTGCTTGAATACGATATTGTGCCGATGCGACTGGACATTCCCCATTCCGTAACCATACGTCTGGCAATATTTGTGGATACCTGGATGTCGTTTGAAGCACCCGTTGACGTATCTCCAAAGATCAGTTCTTCGGCAATGTATCCGCCCATAAGTACGCAAATGCGATCCTGCCAGTATTTACTGGGCTGAATATGTTTATCGTCTTCAGGGAGCTGCTGGGTCAATCCGAGTGCACGTCCACGAGGAATAATTGTAACCTTATGAACTGGTTCTGCATACTCAAGCATGGCTCCAAGGATAGCATGACCGGACTCGTGATAGGCAATAACCTCTTTCTCTTTTTTAGAAATCAAGAAAGATCGCCTCTCCGGTCCCATCAAAACCTTATCTTTTGCCTCTTCCAGCTCTTCCTGCGAAACTCGTTTCATTCCTTTTCTGGCAGCCAGAAGTGCTGCTTCATTGATAAGATTTGCGAGGTCTGCGCCGGTAAATCCGGGAGTGCCACGAGCTATATCAATTAAGTGCACATCCGAAGTAAGAGGTACTTTTCTTGCGTGAATCTTAAGAATTTCTTCGCGTCCGCGAACGTCCGGTGCATCAACAACAACCTGACGGTCGAAACGCCCCGGTCGAAGCAGGGCAGGGTCAAGCACATCCGGTCTGTTTGTTGCAGCCATGATGATAATGCCTTCATTCTCTTCGAATCCATCCATTTCTACAAGCATCTGGTTCAGAGTCTGTTCGCGTTCGTCATGACCGCCGCCCAATCCTGCACCGCGGAGACGTCCAACCGCATCAATCTCATCAACAAAAATAATGCAGGGAGCGTTCTTTTTCGCCTGTTCAAAAAGGTCTCGAACTCGAGAAGCTCCAACACCTACAAACATCTCAACAAAGTCAGAACCGGATATTGAGAAGAAGGGAACTCCTGCTTCTCCGGCTACTGCACGAGCCAGAAGTGTTTTACCGGTTCCTGGAGGACCTACAAGCAGGACACCTTTTGGAATCTTCGCTCCAATAGCCTGAAACTTTCGGGGATCTTTCAGGAAATCAACAACCTCAGTGAGTTCCTGTTTTGCTTCATCGCATCCAGCCACGTCAAGAAAAGTGATCTTCTTTTTTCCTTCAGGCTGAAGACGAGCTTTGCTCTTTCCAAATGCCATTGCACGATTACCGGTAGATTGAATCTGCCGCATCATGAACATCCAGAGTAATCCTATAATTAGAACAAAGGGGAGCATTTGAATAATGCTGCTAAAAATTCCGCTCTCTTCAGGATTCTCAAATTTATAAATAACTCCCTCTTTATCAAGAGTGGATTGAATCGATTCTGTTACAGCACCAGGAGTGGATTCCACTTCAAAAGGAATTGTTTTACTGCGCAGCTTTTCGATATCATCTGTCTCTTCGATGATAACGTTTGGCTTCACATAGCGACCCTCAATTTTCTGTGGTCCGATTTTGAGTATAAACGGATTTTCTTCAAGAAAAGAGCTGGTCTTAACATCACGAGTAAAAATATTCCCGATGGATTGCTGCCCTTCATCAGTAAGCATCTTTTTGAAACGCGAAAATGTAATCATTTCCGGCTGTTCCATCTGCCCGAATCGAGTATTGTTATCGATAAAATAGAGTATCAAAAAGATACTGAGAAATATGAGTATAAAGTACTTAATATTTTTATTCATGGATATTCACCGGTTCCCGGTTTTGTGGATTGCCGGGGGCCTCAAATAATCTTGCAAGCCGATATGGCAAGGTAATGCAAATTACGGCCAGCGTCAATCATTCAGTTTTTATATTTTTCTATGACATCATCAATTTCGCCCAGTGTTATCGAGCGAATTGCAGCCTCTGCATCATTGATTATATCAATAAGCTTTAGACTCTCATGTGGCTCTAATTCTTGCGCCACATACTTTTTTCTCGGGAGATTTTTCGGGTTTTCCCCGAGGATACCGATACGCACGCGAATAAAATTCTCAGATTTTAACGCTACAGTTAGATTGGCAATAGCCGGATGTCCAAAATCGTCACCACCTTTCTCAACAACGAGTTTTCCAAGTGGTAAGGAGAAGTCATCCAGTATGACAATTATTTCAGATGGTTTGATGCGGAGAAAAGACGCGATGTAAAGCGCGGCTTCGCCGCTCAATTCACTGAATGTCTGCGGTTTAAGCAGAACAACTTCTTCATTTTCAAAAAAACCTCGGCCAATTAAAGATTTCTTCTTCTTGGTTCTAATATCGATATCATTGTTATTGGCAACGACATCAAGAATCTTGAATCCGATATTTGACCGATAATTTGCGTACTTTTCACCCGGGTTTCCAAGACCTATAATCAGCTTCATTGTTCCCTGTCAGTGAGTGCCAGAATTTTAAATTAACCTTACGGTTTTCACTCTAACGATCTCAACATAGTTTTAGACAAACTATTGCTGAAACCGTTACAAATGTTGAGTCGAAAATATTATTACTTTGCTGCAGCAGCTTCTCCACCAGGAGTTGCGGCCGTAGTAGTAAGTCTTGATCTGGCAATTTTACAGATAATAGGATTTCCCTTTGAGAGAACTTCCCATCCTTCCGGAATATTCAGATCTTTTACATAAACAGCTTCACCAACATCCAGATCAGTAATATCCACATGAATTACATCAATCAGTTTTTCAGGTGGAGCACTGACCTTGATGGCGCTTATGTAATGCTCAAGAGCTCCACCGGCTTTAATTCCCTTTGAATTACCCCTGGTTTCTACGGCAACACTAACTCGAACCGGCTTGCCGGTCGTTGTGCGATAGAAATCAACGTGAGTAATATCACCGGAAACCGGATGGCGCTGCACTTCTTTAATGATTACCTTCGAGTTCTTATCTTCGCCTTCAACATCTTCTATTTCGAGATTAAGAAGAGAGCTCTTGCGAATACCAGCAGTAACCAGTTTCATGAATTCTCTGGTATTGAATGAAATTGGAATAGATTTTGCGTCATGGATCAAATTCCCCGGGATTTCTCCAGCGCGGCGCATACGCCCGGCTGCATTTTTTCCACGGTCTGATCGAGTTTTAGATTTTAGTTGTAATTCCATTTTAGTGACTCCCTTTCTTCCCTCCCGGCGGGTATGAACCCTTTAACCGGTCATTGGTTCCGTATTATGGCGATTCATTCGCCAATTTATTTTTTTTTGCGGAGTAAACCGCAGAAGGGTAAGCTTACAAGAACAGTGAGCTTACTGACTCCTCATTGTGAATCCGTCTGATTGCTTCTCCAACAAGAGAGGCAACAGACAGAACTGTTATTTTATCAAGCTTCTTATCCGGTGGAAGCTGGATGGTGTTGGAAATAATTACTTCGGACAGAACGGACTCTTCCAGACGCTGGATAGCCGGTCCCGAAAGTACACCATGCGAGGCACATGCCATTACCTGCCTGGCTCCGTTCTTCATCAGCGCTTCCGCAGCTTTTGTGATCGTACCACCGGTGTCGATCATATCATCATATAAAATACAGGTTTTTCCCGAAACGTCGCCAATGACATGCATGATCTCGGACTCATTGGGGCGGGGACGCCTCTTGTCTATGATGGCAAGTCCTGCATTGATCTGACGGGCAAGAAAACGTGCTCGCTCCACACCGCCAGAATCCGGAGAAACCACAACAGGTTCCTCCATGTTGCGACTTCGAATATACTCCACAAACACGGGAGCAGCATAAAGATGATCTACTGGAATCTGAAAAAATCCCTGAATTTGATCTGCGTGCAGGTCCATTGTAATCAGGCGATCAGGGAGCATGGCTTCGAGAAGTTCCGCCATAACACGGGCAGATATCGGTACCCTGGGCTCACTTTTTCTGTCCTGTCGACCATAGCCATAATAAGGTATAACTGCTGTAATTCTTGAGGCTGATGCTCGACGGCAGGCATCCAGCATCAGGATAAGCTCCATGATGTTGTCGTTGGCCGGTGATGAAGTTGGCTGAATAATAAAAACATCCCGGCCTCTTACATTTTCTCCCAGCTTGACAGAGATCTCCCCGTCCGAAAACTGTTTTACAGTGGCTTTTGCAAGGGGAAGACCCAGATAATCACAAATCTCCTGTGCCAGAGGCACGTTTGCGTTGCCGGAAAAAATTAATAATTCGTAACTCATGGTTTGTCCAGTCTTCTTAAAAATAGATGGTCAGGTTGCTGAAATCTTCAGTTTTTTTTCGAGTGTCTCAATATCTTCTCTGGAATTGGCTCCCATTGCTTCCAGAGGATCTTCCAGAATAACAGATCCTACATTTTCACCGTGAGACCTAAAAATCTCAATTGCGTCGGGTAAATAGTATTCGTTTTGAGCATTTTCCGAGTTTATATTTTTCAGAATATTGAATATATCAGGCGCATCAAAGACATACGTTCCGGTATTTGTCTCCTGAATTTTGCGGATTTCATCGGTAGCGTCTTTCTCTTCAACAATCCGCTGCAAGGATCCATTTCCATTGCGTACCAGCCGGCCATAACCCATTGGATTTTCCAGCCTGGCGCTTAAAACTGTAGCTTTATTTTGGTTCTTATTGTGACTTTCGAGTAAGCCGAAAAAAGTCCTGGAGTGAATGAGAGGCATGTCCCCGCAGGCCACCATTACGGGCCCCTGAAAGTCTTTCAGATTCTCTTCTGCACTCAAAACAGCATGAGCCGTCCCCAGTTGTTCTTCCTGGTTTGCAAATTGAATATCAACACCCGGATAGGAGGGGATCAGAGAGATTACTTCTTCTTTTTTATAGCCGACAACGATTACGATTTTTTTGATACCTGCCTGGACAAGGTTATCCAGTACATGCAGAATCATGGGCTTCCCTGAGAGAGGAACTGCCACTTTGGGTAGTTCGCTCTTCATTCGGGTCCCTTTTCCGGCTGCAAGAACTACAGCGGCTTGATTGGACGGTTCTGGTGAAGATGTCATCATTCATACGCATCCGCTGAAAAAATTCAACGGCAAGATAATATGCTGGGCCGGGAGGATTCGAACCTCCGTATGGCGATACCAAAAACCGCTGCCTTACCGCTTGGCGACGGCCCAGTGTACATTCAGGACAGGTTATGCCTCCACGCTAAAAAGTTCAGAGCGGAAACTGAAAAGGTTCAAACTGATAGTCAGGATTTCTCGCTGCCATCCGCTCAAGAACTCTTCTCTGCTCCATTTTACTCGGCACTAAAGCGTAGACCGCCGAGCCGGAACCCGATAGAGAGCAATAGGAAGCCCCTTCATCATAAAAGGATTCTTTAAGCCTTCCCAGCTCCGGATGCATCTCAAACACCGGCTTTTCAAAGTCGTTGCTTAATGCACTAACGAGATCCCAATGAGAACTCTTCAGAGCGTCCGAAACCTGTCCGGACATTGACGACAAGGTTTCGGGAGGGGCGTCAGGCTGTAAAGGTCTTTTTAATTTTGAGTAAGCAACTTTTGTATTTACATGGATTCCTGGGAGACATAAGACCCCGTATCCGGGACCGATTTCTATTTTTTTCATGAATTCACCCGTTCCATATACAAGAGCAGCTCCCTCCTGTAAAAAAAAGGGGATATCAGCTCCCAGTGAAGCTGCTATCTCATGCGCGGTCTTTTTTGGGATGTCAAAATTATTGATTAAAAAGCGGATGAGCATTCCGGCATTAGAACTGCCTCCTCCGATTCCGGATCCAGGAGGAACAATTTTTTCAAGCTCAATTGATATGAATGTATCACCTAAATAGGGTTTGAAGTTCTGAATGGTTTTAGAGAGGAGGTTTTTTGTAAAATCTCCTCTCTCGCTGACTTTTTCAAATTCAATAAAGGCCTGGCCGGATAGCCTGTTGTGTGTCACAATGGACTCTGCATCGGATACCTTGAATGATAGGCGATCTCCAAAGGTTATTGGTATAAATATACTTGATATATAATGATAACCGTCTGACGGTCTGCGGTGGTGAACCTCAAGGCCAAGGTTGATTTTGACAGGACTCAAATCTCCAAACATCGAGGGCATAATGGAAGTCGATCGTTCTGGAGAAAAGTTTTTTACTGATTCTCAAATACAGTTCTTTATCAAGTCCACTTATGAATCCGATCCATATATTTGACCTGGATATAGGATTTGTAATTACTTGCAGGCTTTCCTGGTTTCAAAAAAATTTCAGCAGGAAGAGTGCGGAATAGTTTGTAACTACTCAGTTAATGAATCAATATTTGGGAAATCTATATAGTAAAAAGAAACAATTCAGCTATTCATAGGTGAATTGTTTCATCCAACAGTCTCTAAATAACAATTGGGAAGCCGGTTCGGGGATTAGCACTTAGCACTCTTCCAGCATCATGACATCGCGAACCATACGTTTTCGTAATTTACAGGAGTTGTCTCGCATTTCAATAAACAGACCTCTGGCATGGTCTGATGAAGCGTTGGCAATAAGTTCATCCAGGATAGCGGTGAAGGCATCGTCCAGATCAAGTAATCTATCAATTACATCTTTGATCTCAGAGTCCTTATCAATCTGGATCCCTTTAATTAAATCCCAGCGATTCTTGTCCGGAGAGAAATTAAAATAAGTAGTAAGTGTAGACTCGTCGGTCTCTTCTAAAAGGCGATTTATATGTTCTTGAATCGTTGCTTCGTTTTTGCTGAGATATTCCATCAATAATTGAAATCGGGCTTTGCAGCAGGTTTTGCTGAGGTTTTGATAGTAATCCTGCAATTGTTCATGGATAGTTCTGAGATGATCTAGAATATCTTTTACCTGTTCGATTGACATTTTTTACCTCGTAACTAACGCATTGCAGCAGACCGTTGAAATTCGTAGCAGGTAGGATTACTAACTCAAATCAAACTACAAAATAATCCAACCGGTCATATTGCCGTGTATATTATACGACGAAAAAGGAGAATATACGGACAGTTCTTTATGTTTTTTTATTACTGACAGGGGTGGTCAGTTTCGGGCTTGCTTGAAAAGGTGTGAGTACAGTACGCCTGTTCTCAGATTTCTGAGGGGAGTGTTTTACCGGCACCACACAGCAGTGCCGGATGAGCAAAATTATTTGCTAAGTTTTTTCTCAACAAATGCTACGTGCTTACGGAGCTTCTTGTCATACTTTTTGACTTCCATCTTATCCGTATGCTTTTTCTTGTTTTTGGTTACGGTGTAAAATGTTCCCGTTCCCGCTGTTGATTCCAGTTTTATGAGTTCACGCATAATAATAGTACCTTTTCTGTACCTGTTTTAATGTCCACAAAAAAATAAGTCTTATCTGACTATGATTTCCTGCAGTAATTTTTTCTCAGGGGCATCAAAGTAATCCTCATACTCCTTCATAATTCTTGAAGCCAGTTCACTGCTTAAATAGTCAATAGTACGGGTGTAGGAGGTGCCTCTGTAAGGTTCATACCATTGAAAAATAAACCCGCCATTCAAAACCCAGATATCAGCTCCAAAGAGTGTATCATCAACCGTAGACCTGGTTCGTGGACCATAATTATCTTCCAGCTTTTTCTTCACAAGACTTGAGTCAAGAAATGAGGGAGTTACTTTTACATGAAACAGTTGGGCGGGGCGCCGGTCATACTCTTCTTCTGTGAGATTATGGTCCGTAAGGCGTACTACTTTCAGAGGAGTGCGGTAGAAATTGTAACGATATAGAATATCATTTCGCTTGATAAGTATACTTTTATTGCGATCGGCTTTTAGAATTTCAACTTGCTCTGTTGCAGCGCGTGATGTGGCAAGGGCCTTCATGCGGTTGAATACTTCGTCGTATGTGCTCTTCCACGGGGTCTCAGCAAAGCCGCCGAGACTGCCCTTACCGGGTTGTGCAGCAGGTGCCTGAGATGAAAGTAGGACGATGAATAGTGCAGTTATCCCCGACAGAAAGACGGGCAGGATTAAGATTTTTTTTACTCTTCGAATTGTCATTTGAATCATCCGATTGTATCAAGTTTATTCAGAGCCTGGATCACTCACAATCACATCCGGATGAGAAAAAATCCAGAGGCAGGCCTGTTATAAGATCGGAAGATTTGCGGGTTACATGAACTGATTCTCTAATATTAGAATTCGGTTTTTTCTTCGGTTGATCCCTGTTCTGGCTTTTGCTCTGACGTGAAATCCAGATCAAAATCATCAAGTCCCGGGAGATCATCAAGGTCATCGGAGTTCATGGACGCTACATGGTCCATATCATCGGATTCTGCCGGTAAATCGGAAAAACCGGGTAATCCAGTGGATTCGGTCTCACTCTCGTCTGAATGAGGAGACTCGTCCAGATCATCGAGGTCCAAGGGCATGATGTCGTCTTCATCAGGAGAGGGTGAGGCAAACGAGGAGGAAGGGGTGCTCTCAGCCGCCCCTGTAAAAGCGGCATTGAAAGATTCGTTTTCAAACTCTTCCTCCCCTGGTCTGTGCAGGCGCAGCCTGATGACGGCATACGATATTGCAATGACTGCATTAAAGAGGGAGAAAAGAAATGAGGTCTGGTGGTAGACACCCCAGATACTCAAGGGTATGGCCGCAAGGGAACAGCTCACAGCTGTAAAAAATGCCATCTCTGTTCGTGAAATGAGTGCGGGAAGGCTGGAGGGGCTACCAATTCCAAGGTCTTTGATAAAGGGCCAGATTCCATGGATAATCGGTAGAATCAGCACAGATTGAAAAAAGTAATTGGAGAGGCTCTCTGTGGCATGGTCCGGGATTATTCCGCCGTCGGGGGCGGCCAGGCCTCCCAGCAATACTAGAAACCAGGAAAATGCTATCCCGGCTGCAAGTGAGGCTACCTGAAATACTACCTGACCGTGGTCAAGAAGGCCTGCCAGCTCATGTTTGAAAATGGCCGGTATCCCCAGTATTTCTGAACGTGTATACTGCTCCTGTTCTGAAAAAAGCTCGGACCAGTAGTGAAGCAGAAGAGTAACTGCAAATAATAGAATGGTTAGAAATATCCAGGCGATAAGTTCAATCATTGAATGCCGTCACTGAGATTGCACCGGTGGTTTTGATTTCAGCAGAGAAGCGAAAATATCTTCTTCGCCAGGAACCGGATACTCCTTATACACTTCGACACTTCCGAACTCTATCTCCTGCAAAAAAGTTTTGCGTCGGAGACTTAGAAGTATATTGTCCGGAAACTCCTTCCATTTATCAAAAGAGGATTCCATCCCCTGAACCGGGAGTCCTGCGGCCCACATTTTCAGATGAGTGGGTCTCCCCTTGCTGTTTGAAACGATCAGATAGGCATCTCCCTCCGTTCCATCCTCATTGAGAAATGTTGCCAGTAGCGCCTGATTTCCCACTTTTTTTAACACAGTATTTCCTGTATCTATACCCTCAAACGGTGAGAGCCAGAAATAATCTCTTTTATGGTAGGTACGTGCGATTGAGACGGCTTCCTCCAGATCATCTTCCTTGAGGGGTTTGTTGTTTAACCATCCGATTGTCCGAGGACCGTTTAGCTCGTATTGAAGGCGATAATGGTCCGTTTTTTCAAGATATTGAACTTCAACCAGTCCACGGGATTTATCACGAAAGTGCGTTGCTCCGGTGGGAAGAAAGACAAACCCGACAGCATCCAATTTTTTCCACCTGCTGTAACCGATGGATTCGGCCATGGCATCAAAAAGGGCTCGGGCCTGTGGTCCGGTTATACCATCGGGGCGTTTCTGGTTTCCAGATTTAAAAAAGGAGTATAAAAAGATTACGGCAACCAGGGAGAAAATGGCCAGCAGGGAGAGTATAAACTTTCTCATAAACGTTCCATGAGGGTCCGGTAATCATTCCAGACAATAATCAATGAATCCACGGCGTCGCGAATGTTCATTTCCATTACATTCTTTTTACTAGCTTCGTTTGTTACAATCAGTATAAACTCATCCCTGGTTTTTTCTGCACGAAATCCCGGGATTCCATTTATTGATCTTCGAATAATGGACGCGGCCCTGTCTGGCCTGAGGGACTCATCAATATAGATGAGTTCTTTCTGGAGTTTCTGAAAAATGATGAGTGTGAGGACCCTGGGATCGGGTCCTCGGTTAAAATGAAACCCCGCCTTTTTACGAGGCTTTTGTTTATCGGATACACCGGACATAGGAGCCTGTTGTATCTGTCTGTTCTGCAACCTGTCCAAAGGAGGCGTTGTCAAAACTCAATGCAACGGCGATTGTTACATCACTGGTTGAAGAACTGCCACTCCAGAAGTATTTATCATCCGGCGTATTTGGAAAAAAGAGACTGTAGGAGTCGAAATCCACATTGGTTGCCAGCAAGGATAGCTCATACTGAGTGGGAAGTCTCCAGTCTGTATGCCCGGCCAATGTCAGGCCGTTACAGGCATCATAAGCTGGCCCTGAAGTTGCAACGAGATTCGTTCCCACACAGGTTCCGGTAATTGAACAGTATGCTAAACTGATTGCACCATATGTTGTGGCACTGCCTGTGCCGGTGCAATCTCCAAGGCCTGAGTTATAGACCTGACCGTATGCACACTTACTCCACATGACTCCGGCCGAATCGGATACTGTACCATCATGGTTATCTGTGAACCTGGTTTGTAACAATAACAGACTGATTATTGTATCATTCATGGTAGTATCGGATGAATTACCGGTACACGATGTCCCAAGCAAGAATGTGCTAGATAATAAAATCACAAGTACTGTGGACTTTTTAATTAGCGATCTGATTTTCATAAAACAAACTCCACAATTAATTGTCGGTAACCGTCCAGGTTTACGACTCAGTTTTTAAATTCATTTAAGAATACAGGTGTAATTCTAAAAAATAATTCCTCTTAACCTGTATATTTCCCAGTCTTTAAGTATAAGACAAATTGATCCAATTTTTTTCCTGGTATTTTGTTGAAAAAAAACAATTTTAAGGCATCAAAGTGAAGAATACTCATCTTTTTGATCCCTCTTGTTTATAATAGGCATTTCACTTAGCTCAAAGGCCATTTTTTTTTATTTTCTCAATAGTTTTTTGAGCTCCTGTAGCAGCATGGAACGAAGACCTCACAAGGGGGCCTGATTCTACATGAGAAAATCCAATTTCTTCTGCCGCAGTGGCCAGAAGGTCAAATCTCTCCATAGAAATTTGCTCCACCAGAGGAGCATGCCTCTGTGACGGGGGTAAATACTGACCTATTGTTAATATTTCGACCCCGGAGTTCTTCAGATCTCTGAAAACGGAGAGAACCTGATCCGGAGTCTCACCGAAGCCGAGCATGATTCCACTTTTGACGATTGTTTTTCCGGAGCTGTAAGCAAAGTTAAGAAGATCCAGTGACTTTTTGTAGTCAGCTCCCGGTCGAATGCGCTGATAGAACTCCGGAATCGTTTCAATATTATGATTCAGGACATCGACACCCATATCCAGGATGCGGTCCAGGGCTGAAAAATCACCCTTGAAATCCGGGACAAGAAGCTCTATTGTCGGAGGACTCTGCAAAGCACGAATGGCACGAACCGTCTCCACGTATTGTGAGGCACCGCCATCCGGGAGGTCATCACGGGTAACGGATGTAATGACTGCATGGCTCAGGCGCAGTTCCAGAACAGCTCTGGCAACATTGTCGGATTCCATAGGATCGGGCGGTAGGGGGCGTGCTGTTTCAATATCACAGAACGTGCAGGCCCTGGTGCATTTGTTTCCCAGAATCAAAAAGGTAGCAGTCCCGCTCTTCCAGCAGTGATTCAGGTTGGGACAGGATGCCTCTTCACAAACGGTTTTGAGATGATTTTTTGTAAGATTATTTCTAACAGCGGTTGCTGATAAGGAAGCCGGAGTATCCAGGGTCAAAGGTACGCGCAGGGGGCGTAATCCGGAATCCTGCACGGAGTTTGATGGGCTTGATGACATGACATACTGAGCCTATCGAAAATGTAGATCTTCAGGCAAGTCTTTTTGTGAGGTCATTGTGGAGAATATTGTGAAAGTGTCCAAAACAGCGGTCGGTCCAGAGGTTATTTTGTTGTGAATGGGACATAAGTCTTAAATAATTTGTAACTACTCAGTTAATGAATCAATATATTGGGAATCTATATAATAAAAAGAAACAATTCAGCTATTCATAGGTGAATTGTTTCATCCAAATATTTTTTATTAAGAAATCAGGCAGAGGGTTGCCTTCACGGGATGTTCGTAAAAAATAGGAGGTTAAAAGTTGATAATGACCATCCGGTAAACGTAATTGCACAGAATTATTTTAAGCCGGATAAATCAGGAGAGTTGATTGTGAAAATTTTTGTTTATCCCGGTTCATTTGATCCATTTACAAACGGACACCTGGATATTGTAAATCGATCCGTCAACTTATGTGATAAGTTCATTATCTCTATAGCTACGAATTCAGCCAAGCGTTCCCTTTTTACCGTGGATGAGAGACTGGATTTGATAAATAAGAGCGTAGCAAATTTTCCCGGTGTGGAGGTCGTGGCATTTGACGGACTCCTTGTCGAATTTGCTGAAAAGGTCAATGCGACTGCCATTGTCCGCGGTATACGCGCTGTGACAGACTTCGATTACGAATATGCGATGTATCAATTGAACAGTGATATGAGTCCCGAGATTGAGTCTGTTTTTCTCCTGGCCAGTAAAGAGTATTCATTTTTGTCTTCTACAATGATTAAAGAGGTCGCACGTTACGGACGTGTTAGCAAGGACCATGCCCCGGAAATTGTGAATCAGGCGCTTTTGAAAAAGTTCGGGCATCTTGTATAAATAGAGATGGTTTCTTTCCGATTATCCGTTTGTACCCGATATGTAGATACCCTCTCTCAATCCGGATTGATCCGCAAGTAATATAAATCACTCTATTTCGAGATTTTGCGCTGCATATATCGCGCAAGGAATTGAAGCGATGCCCGGAGGGCAGCCCAGCACCACTCTGCGAAATATATTTTACAAATCTCCGCAGATTGATCAATCGCAGAGTGGTGCTGGGCCGGGTCGCGAAAAGTCCGGTCCCGCGCTCGCCATTGCGAGGGCGGGATGCGTTCTTACATAAAACGGAAAGCCGGGATGGTCTCCCGGTGATCACGACTGTTAACTATTAAAAATCAACTATTTCGTACGAACTATTCTTGAACTGCGGCATTGCCATTCCTGCACTGGCGCCTATATAAGTAGGATCTGTTACTACATATGTCGTTCCCCGATATTTCACTGTATCGCCGGAAACATTACCATGAAACAGGACGGCCGTTGCCAGGTGTCCCGGATAGTGAATGGCAACAACCTTTAAATTCAGAAGATTGCGAACCAGGTAGGCAAACATTATGGAGCGGTCTTCGCAATCCGAGTAGGGGTAGTGCAGAGTTTCCTCGGGGAAAAGGGGTTTTTCTCGTTTGAATTGTTGGTCATCTGTTTGGTAGGCAAACGATTTCTGCACGAAACTTAGCAGAAAATTTACAGCATCAAGCTCGCTTCGTCCTTTTACGAGAGGAGAGAGCTGCGTAAGCAGTGTCTCTTTCGCATGCACTTCAACGGGGGCCTTGAAATAGAGGTCAAATTCCGTTTGCGGCGAATATTCGTAATAGGCTACCTTGTTTTGATTGTAACTTGTTTTGAGAGAATAATTCTTATTACGGTAGTTGAATGTTAGAACTCTATCTTTTGTGGAGTCCGGGAATATCGTATCTTTCATCAGATAACTCATGCTTGTATCCGATCGTGGATAAGACCCTCGAAAAGTACGGATGGAGCCGATGTTGAATTTACGTCCCGATGGATCCATTATGAAATAGCGGCGATTGCCTTCTTTCAGAAAAGATGTCTGGTAGACCTGGTGATCAATGGCCGTAAAAAGAAAGAGATCTCTATTGTTAAATGCAACTTTTGTATCGTATCCTGACTGGGTCAGGAAATACCAGGTTAGCATTGTCGCATCGTTTTTTGTTGATGTGAGCCTGTCGGCCAGATTATAGGCAAGTAGATAGAATCCCCAGTCATTGAGCTTGAGGCTATCCCTGTAGTCTTTAAGCTGCTCAATTGTCTCCTGCGAATCAGTTGAGGTGAGTCTATCAAGTGAACCTGTAATAGCATCTTCGGATGGTGATCTCATACCTGAGATTTTCATCTCTTTTTGGTAGGGAATTTTTATGGAAGTTCCATAAAAATTAAAGGTTGCTTGAGGCAGCTCCGGGGCTCTCGGGGGAACCTTTTCCGGCTCCTGCGGTTCAATCTCGGGCTTTTCAGGTTCTACCGGGGGAGTTGTCGGTTTTTCAGGTTCAACAACGGGTTTTTTGGGTTCCGGCGGAGCTTTGGGAATTGTCGGAGTCTTGGGCTTTTCATAAGGATCTTCGCCTTTCAATACCTTAAAATTCTCCCACTGCTTCTTTTTGAACTCCTCAAAGCCGGCGCGCTGTGCCTCTTTGTTATCTTGAAAACTCCTGCGGATACGGTCTCTAATGGACCCAAAATCCTGGGCAGAAAGATGAGCCGGCAGCAGAAGAATTGCAAGTAGTGGTGCAAACGTAACATGTTTCATAAACAAATACCATCCTGATGGGACAACTCCGACACTCATTCGGAGATAGTTAGTGTTGCATGAGTCCTGACAGAGGATAAGACTCATTTTCTATGTATTTATATACATTGACGATAAAAACAGAGTCATACAGTGTCAGGCAAACTACTATCATTTTTTTTTAAGTTTTTAATGGGAAAAATTGACCGGTCATTACATTGACAGCGGAAAAAAATTAAAGTTAGAGTAATCAGCAGGGCCTCAAATCCCGATACTGATTATATGAGGATCGATGGCGGATCACAAAACTTTTCAAGGATTGACGGGGACTATGTCTATCAGGCCAGGTCTTTTCGAAATGATCCTGTTCCTCCCGTTGATGTTCCGGAGGCTATTAGTCCCGGTAGAATTAGCTATCCGTCGGAGCGGGAAATCTTTGATGCAGAAGAGCCTGTTGCAGCGGTCTATTTTCCCCGGGGAAATAACTTTCACCTGGACCAGGGATCCATGATGAAAGGACGGTTCCTGGATGTCTATGTATGATATGCCGGTAAGGTTTCTATTAATATATGACAACCAATGACTCTTGATGATGCATTTGGAAACGATGCATCACCCAGCAATCCCGCTGGCCATTCTTTTTGTATCATTAGATACGGGTATTCTAAATATACTCTTCCTTTCCTTTCTTTACTACAATGGAACCCTCTTCATCCAGGCGACGGGCAAGACCTACAACGAAAGATCTGGCATCATTTACTTCACGAATTGTGACGGGACCGGAAGATTCCATAAGATCCAGCATATCCAGAGCCCTGTTCTGGGACATGGAGTTGAAAAAGTGGCGGCGCATCTCTTCCCCTGAACCACGTAAGGCCAGAGACAGAATTTTATCGTCATCCACACGGGCAATGAGAAGCCGGAGTTCACGAGCTTCCAGGTTTATAAGCTCTTCAAAGGTGTAGAGCATGTCGCGGACATCCTCCATAACATCCGGCGCGTCTGTACCGAGATCTGACATTATAGCTTCTTCTGCGGAGCGATCCATGTGGTTGAGAATATTTGCAAGCGTTTCCGCTCCACCTGTCTCCGAGTAAATCTCTTCATTGCGTTTCTCAAACTTTTCACGAAGAACTCGAGCCACACGAAGAACGGCATCCGGGTGCGTATTGGCTGTACGGGCAATGCGAACAGCCACCTGAGAACGAAAGTCAGCCGGAAATAGTTTCATAACTTCTGCAGAAATTCGTGGACGTATGAAAGAGAGAGCAACGGCCGCTATCTGTGGATGCTCGTTTTGCAGAGCCTGCGAGAGCATGGGGGGATCAATTCTTTCGAGAAAGAGAAAGTCTTCTTTCAAGTCGGGGCGGTTGATCTTGCTCAGCAGTTCGTCTGCTCTGGTTTCGCCAAAGCTGCGATTGAGTATATCGCGAACGGCATCGGGACCGCCAAAGGAGATGGGGTCGAGACTTTCGACTGTCTGCTGGAACTGACTCAGGATCTCTTTTTTCTCTTCAGCTGTGAGGCGGCGTATGCTGGCCATTTCACGGATGATGGGCTCGATTTCTGATTCCTGCATCTCTTTAAGAATCATTGCTGCCTGATCGGGGCCCAGAGCGAGCAGAAGTCTGGCTGATCTTCGTACACCGTCTTTACTTTTTCCGTGGGGCATGTTTACATACTGTCCATTGACATATTCTTTAATTCCATTATCCGTTACAGTAAAATCTATTTTCTTTCTACTCATAATTTCACACTCTCCGTTCCTGACCCGCTAATCCTAATGTGACATAATATCAGAAATATACAAGTAAAATATATGAGGGTAAGGGGCGCCTCCAGGCACTTGCAGGGGCAAGCGCCTGGACCGGGCCCTGAAGTTGCCAGCCCGGTGTCCGGAAATGTGGTAAATGATAGGCTTCTATTATTGCGGGAAAATTTTGTGGGATTGCACCGGTCTGTCCAGCGGGTCCCTGGCGCGAATACTGTATATCCGGGATTTTCCAGGAACTCATACAAAAAGCAGTCAGTAAATATCTGACTTTTATAGGAGGTCTGACTGGAAAACGATAGGATGAAAGTGCCTATCCGATTAATAACGCCTCCCCATTCTATCGTATCATGCAAGTGAGACAGTGTTCTCTTGACGGAATATCTATTTTATGATATGTGCCCGGTGTGAAGTCTGGCCAGGGGCTGTTTATATAAGGCCACGAAAAAAGCCCCCCACCAAAACCACCCTCCCAAGCGGGGATATTTGTGTACTTTTGTATACCCGTTATTTTCAAATGGCAATGTATCGAGGATAGAGCGGTTCCCACATACGCTGTCGAATAATTTGCTCCGGATCACCTTCTACGGGGGTGCCGGTTCCTTCGGAAATAGACTGGTTGTAGACGGCAAGTGCCACCTGAATGGAAACGTTTACGATATCATTCATTGAAGGGTATACAGTACGGTGCTTCAGAGATGTATCGCTTACGGCATTTGCGACAGCTTTCGCAGCTGCCGTAAACTGTGAGGGAGTTATCTCGCGGGATCTGGCAACGATGGCACCCAGGCCCACTCCAGGAAATATAAAGGCATTGTTTCCCTGGCCTATGTCATATTTCTGATTTTTGATTATGACCGGGGCAAAGGGCGATCCGGAGGCGACAATTGCCTTTCCGTCTGTCATCTCCAGTATTTTCCGCGGATCGGCCTCGGCTTTGCTTGTTGGATTCGACAAAGGAAATATGATCGGTTCGGATGTTGTCTTTAACATCATCTTAATAATTTCTGCATCAAATGAATCCTTCTGAGCTGATACACCAATGAGGCAACTGATAGATCCGTTTTTAACCACTTCTTTTAATGTAATGTTATCAGGATTTTTAATCTCCCAGAAGGCAATGGCACGACGATCTCTTGCAAATGGTTGTTTGTATTCGTCAAGATCTTCTCTGTCATTTAATATAAGCCCACGTGAGTCAACAATATAGATGGACTTTAATGCTTCATGCTCTTCTTTCCCATCCTGAATCAGCGCATCAATCAGTTGACGTGCGATACCTATTCCGGCAGCTCCGGCTCCGTATATAAGAAATTTTTGCTGTGAAATTGGTTCATTTTTAATGCGAAGAGCACCTTTGATTCCTGCAAGTGTAACAGCGGCTGTTCCCTGAATATCATCATTAAATGACGGGAGGAGAGGGCGATATCTATCCATCAATGTAAAGGCATTTTGTTTTGAAAAATCCTCCCACTGTAAAATAGCATCCGGATAGTTTCTTTTAATTCCCTGAACAAATTTCTCAATAAAATCTTCGTATTCTTTTCCCTTTAAACGAGGTTTTTTGATTCCCAGGTAGAGTGGATCATTCAGTAAATCTTCATTATCCGTACCAACATCCAGTGTAATGGGGAGTGTTGATGATGGGTGAAATCCGGCAGCCATTGTATAAATTGAGAGTTTTCCAATTGGGATTCCCATACCGCCGACACCCTGATCACCAATCCCGAGAATCCCCTGACTGTCCGTAACTACAATAATATCTATATCATCCGTCGGTTGATTTTTTACAAGATGATCCATGCGATCTACATTCTCAGGAGTAATAAAAAGTCCCCGTGTATTTCTGAATATATGACCATATTTTTGAACAGCCTCGCCTACTGTGGGTGTATAAATAATCGGAAGCATTGTATGGATGTCGCTGTAGCACCCCGCTCAACTGGATCGAGCTAGGAGAGAAGGCAATCCTTGGCCCTAATCTCATCACTGAGGCCGAAGCGGCAGTCTGTCACATCCAAGACAATTTGAAGCT
>JBNKQE010000054.1:0-250 GCA_050295715.1 Leptospirales bacterium | reverse complement strand
CATAAAACAGGGTTTCATTTCGATCCTGCAGGGAGCGAAGAAATATGTATTTCTCAATATTGTCGTATTTATGATCGAAGTTTTCTCTGGCCCGAATAACCTGTTCATTGAGGTGTGCCACATGCGGCGGGAATACACCTTCCAGTTCGAGAGCTTCTCTTTCATTGTGAGAAAAGGCAGTTCCTTTGTTAAGAAGTGGATTATGGATGATTCTCTGCCCTCGAAGATCCACATCAAGAATCAGTTCTCC
>JBNKQE010000053.1:16684-19256 GCA_050295715.1 Leptospirales bacterium | reverse complement strand
AGGAGATGTCCCTGCCGGCAAAATCCGGTTTCAGTTCCTCAATAACAATCCGCACCAATGCCCCAAGATCCACCTCCCTGGAGGACAATGGCTGTCTCCCCATACGGGAGAAGGAGAGTAGATCATCTATCAATATTCCCATCTTTTTTGCCGATTCGGATATGGAGTCCATGTAGTGCCGGCCCTGGTCGTTCAGTGATTTTTCCACTTGCCGTTGCAGCAGGACTATAAAGCCATCGATATGGCGCAAAGGGGCCCTGAGGTCATGGGACACGGAGTAGGCAAAAGCCTCCAGTTCTTTGTTTGCCGCTTCTAACTGTGAAGTTCGCTCCAGGACCCTGTTTTCAAGTTCCTGATTGAGATTACGAATTTCCTCTTCAGCCTCCTTACGTTCCGTAATATCGCGCGAAATACCGATAATGCGGTAGATTCGACCAGCCTGGTCCCGAGCAGGGATGAGGGTTGAATGAAAATAGCGTTTACCGGAAGGCAAATCCAATATTGCTTCCTCTTCTATAGGATGACCTGCTTCGATACAATGCCGGTACTTCGCATTAACAATAGCTGCTACTTCAGGACCAACAGTTTCCTCCTGGGTTTTTCCGACTGAGAAAGAGCGAGGTACCCCTGTTATCCGTTCGAGTGCCGGGTTAACTTCAATAGTACGAAAACGGCCATCTTCAGTAACTTCAAGTAGATACAATCCATCAAGTACATTATCAAATATTTCACGGTATCGCCATTCGCTCTCCCGCAATGCCTCATCTGCGAGTTTGCGTTCGGTAATATCTGTTACAATTCCTTCTATGGCAATGGGATTTCCATTTCCATTACGCACTAAAATGTTCCGTTGGTTCAACCAACGGACCTCACCAGATTTATGGAAAATTTGATATTCGTACGTAGGGGGCATTTCACCTTTTAAAAGGTTTATCCATTGTTCTTCAAAATACTTTTGCCAGTCGGGGTGGATTGCTTGCTTAAAAAGAGATGGGTCGGCATAAAGATCTTTCGGATAATGACCAAACATTATATAAGCGGCCGGGCTGACATACTCGTACTTCCCTTCTGGTAATGACATCCGGTAAATTACATCACGGGCATTTTCGGTTAAGCGGCGGAAACGTTCTTCGCTTTGTCGCAACTCTTCTTCTGTCTTCTTCCTATCGGTTATATCTATAAAAGTAACAATTACCTGTGTTATCTCATCTTTATCACCAAAAACCGGATCGGCATTAACTAATGCCCATATATCATCTTCATTATCAGGACGGTGTACTCCTATAGTATAATTTCTCAACTCCTGGTGGGTCGCCATTACTAAGTTTACCGGATATTCTTCCAGAGGCATAATGCTATTATCTTCACGGAAGAAATGCCAATCGGGATCAATGACTGTTTTTCCCAGGAGCTGATCTTCAGTTAACCCAAGTAATTCCTGTGATTTGGTATTGCATGTAATTATTTGTGTATCTGCATCATGAACAACTATAGCTGTCTGAATTTTCTGAATTAATGTACGATATTTTTTTTCACTCTCGCTCAGTGCCTGCTCCGCCTGCTTACGCTCGGTGATGTCCAAACAGATACCAACAATAGAATCAAGTTCACCATTTTCATCGTATTTGCCTTGAAAAGTCGAATAATAGTATCCGATACTGTTATCAGGAAGGAGAAACTTTTGCTCGTAATGTCCAGGCATATGCGATTCAACAGCCTGATTGATTAATTCTGTATTTCGATTATGGTCTTCCGGCCACGGCGACAAATCAAGTATTGAATGAATCTGTGGGGTGAACGTATCCGGATCGAGGCAAAATATTTTATATATTTCTTTTGACCATTCAACTTCACCTGTCTGAACATCCCAATTCCAGAATCCAAGATGGGCCATTTCCTGGGCTTCTTCTAATTTCCTTGTAATTTCGCTTAGTGCTTCTTCTGCCTGTTTGCGTTCGGTAATGTCCCTTACCAAAGCGAGGAAGTAACCCTGATCGTTGTATTCAAAAAAATTCGCACTAATTTCCACAGGATAGATGAAACCGTCATTTTTTTTATGGCGGCTTTCAAAAATCAGAGAACCATGTTTTTTGATTTCATTCCAATGCTCAGGCCAACGTTCTAAAGGAAAATCTGGGTCAATATCAGCCACATTCATCGTAAGTAATCTTTCACGGCTATAACCCAGAACATGGCAGCTTTCATCATTTACATAATCGAAACCAGCTTTTTCATTAATTAAATACACCTCTTCGTATACATTATTTAATGCAAAATTAAGTAGTCTGAGCTCTTGCTCGACCTCCTGTTGTTCCGTAACATCCCGACCAAAAGCCAGTGCACCAATAATTTTACCTTCTATGTCATACTCTGGTGCCAGTCGAACTGTATGAGTTCGGAATCCTCCAGAACCATTTGAGATGTGCATTTCAACATCTGTAGTGTCGTTGCCCGATAATACTGACTTTAGCGCTGCTTCGAACTTGACGACTTCTTCCCTTCCTCCATCGTATAAACCGTCAGGGTTGCTTTCCAGGGGTGTCTTGCCCGTGTAAGTTGATTCGTCATAGCC
>JBNKQE010000053.1:0-16675 GCA_050295715.1 Leptospirales bacterium | reverse complement strand
CTCCCTTCCTCCATCGTATAAACCGTCAGGATTGCTTTCCAGGGGTGTCTTGCCCGTGTAAGTTGATTCGTCATAGCCATCCCTGGTTTGCGGCTGGGAGTTGGCATAAATCATCTGGCAATCCTTATTATAACGCATGATATTGTCAGGAGAGTTTTCAGCCAAACTTCTAAACTTCTGTTCCTGTTTCCTGATAGCTTCTACAGCCTCTTTTCGATCCGTGATATCAACTAACGACACAAAAACTTTAGAAAGTGTATCCTCATATCCCGGACAAACTGAGAAATATACTGTTACATCTCTACTTTTTTCGTTTAACGTATTAACCACAGTATCACTTGCCATATCTGTCCCCCCATTCCAAATACAAACAAGTTCTTTACCAAAAGTTTCAAATGACTTTGCTGTAAATGTATGAACAAGGTTTGCCATCAATTCTTTTTTAGTTGATGCTTCGTGCAACACAAGAGCCGACTGGTTTACATCAACAATTTTAACCAATTCGGCACATTTTTGAACTGTTTCGGGATACTGGCTAAAATATGCTTCGATGTCATGGACCCCTTTTGATTTAAGGTCTTTAAACAATTTTTGAACTTCCGAAAAATCTTCCTCCCAAATAGAAACAGGAGAATTTTCAAATACCAGCTTATAACGTTGCTCGCTTTCCTGTAAATTGCGATAGGTTAGTAAACTCGTAAGACTATCCCCAAGACGTCTGCTAATCTCTTGAAACAGTTGCTTTTCTTGCGGTGACCATTCCCGGTTGTAGGAACATTGGTGCAGGCCGAATTCCCAGGGCTTGCCGACCCTGGGATGGAGGGCAATAGTGAGTTGGGATTTAATTTTATAGGTTTTCCAGAGATCATTATCGGGATCCATACCTTTTCCAGGTAAAATTTCGTTCGGAGCCGGATTGTCCAGAAGTTCCTGGAATAAATTTCGGACTGCCGGAGACATCGGAACTATCTCTCCACGTGCAAAAGCGCCAGGATACATGGGGCTGGTACGCTCCATAGAAATCTGAAATTCTGGTACATTGGGATCGCAGGGGACTGCAAGAAATGCCCGATCGCAGTTAAAGATGGAAAGTACGGTATCAAGTACATTGCTCATCATTTGTTCAAGGTCATTTGAACTTTGCATGGCCTGGTTTATCCGATCCATACTTTCAAAAAAATGAAGATGCGCCAGATGTTCTTGTTCTGTCTGTCTTCCTTCAGTCATATCATCAAAAAACCCAACATTCCGAAAAGATCCATATTATTTACATATGAAAATGTATATATTTATAAAATATTGTCAAGAAATGTTTCACAATGAATGGCGCTCCTGAAAAAATCAGGCTGCGAAAACCCTTCTTTCTGTATGTCGCATCCCTATCCGTCGGAAGGTTGACGGTTGTTAAATATTTTACGGGAGTTCAAGTATTGTATTAGACAACCGTGGGGCGTGAGTCTGGTATGAGAAGGCGACTATACTACGATGTTTCTGCAGACACCGTAATCAAAAAGTCTTCAGAATTCATGTTTTGATCTATTCAGGGCAACTATAAATTTTCCTTGTTCTTTTTTTAACTTCCGTTCACCATTGCGAAAAAAGGAATTATTGAATAGTCCTATGAGACTTATAGTCATATCATCACTTCTATTTTTGAATCTGCTTGTATACGGCACACTTTTCAATTTAGTCCTTTTCTGGAAGCTTCTCCCAACTGCTCCAATCAAGCTGGCAACCAGAAAAGCGCTCAATAGAATCGGTGAATGGTGGATTCATAATAATTATCTTATTTCAAAACTAAACGGTGTCCGGATTGAAACAGTCGGGCTGGATAATCCAGAAATTCGCCCGGATTTGAGTTACCTTATGATATGTAACCATCAGGCTTTCACGGATATATTTGTTCTTCAATCGATTTTCAACCGCAAGATTTCACTTATCAAATTCTTTATCAAACAGGAATTGATTTTTACTCCCATTCTCGGTCTCGCCTGGTGGGGGCTCGATTTCCCTTTCGTAAAGCGATACACACGAAATCAAATCAAGCAAAACCCAAAGCTGGCCGGTAAAGACCTGAAAAGCGTGGAAAAAACATGCCGGAAATATATGAACATGCCCGTCGTGATTCTTAATTTTCTCGAAGGCCATCGAAGGACTCCGGAACGAATGATACAGGGATCTCGCAATGGATCTATGCCGTTTCATTTTCTATTAAAACCTCGAAGCGCCGGAATTTCCGTCGTAGGCACTGTTCTACGGAACAGACTGCACGGTGTTATCGATGTTACCATTGTCTATCCCCGGGACCGTTCCTCTTTTAAAGATCTCCTGTCAGGTAAAACCCGAAAGATTAAAGTTATTGTAAAATTTATCCCCATTGAGCTGGTCCCCCTGGAAAAGGATGTAAAAAAGGCCGCCCTATCACGAAATATGCACAGGTGGGCGATGGAGCAGTGGAAAATAAAAGATTCTATCCTTCAAAGCGAGATAAACGGGGAATCCATCTAGAACTAAAATTGGGGCATACAAATTAATCCCCTCCCGATAAAGCTTTGTTCATGATAGAAAATTTGTAACTACTCACCACGTATTATGTGATTGAGAAATTGGAGTCCGCCCATTATCGGAGCAAGCGGACATCCCTGTCCGGTTGCTCCGAAGTAGGTCCATCCATGGACCTTGTAATGTGCAGGGGGCTTTGTCTTATGAATATATTCAAAACAATAATTAGAATTTTGATTATTTCATCTCCCCTGTGGCTAAATGATTTTTATCTAATGAAACTTCCCCCGGAGTTTCAGGAACTTCGCCTGATTCTTGATATTATTTTCTATATATTCTTTCAGAGCATCCTTATATATATGGCATATTCAGCTAGATGGTTCTCATTTGCAGATATCAATCTTTCATTGAGTAATATAAAAAAGCAAACTGTCGAAGGATTATTCATTCTTATTGTTGTGTTCACAATTGCAATCATTCTCAATTATATTCGAGTCATACTTAATACGCATTTTAATCTTAATATTGCTCCCCCGAAGCATGCTTCATTACCTGCATGGCATCCAGTTTCAATTTTTTTATATGTTCTATACCTCTCTTCAACTGCGGGAATTTTTGAAGAGGTTATTTACAGGGGTATTGTAATCAGTCAGATCCGGAAGGTAACTTCCAATAGTCTTATAATCGCTGCAACTTCCGCTCTTGTATTCAGCCTTATTCATTGGTCTCTCGGTTTATCAATTATGAGCCTGGCATTTATTCTTGGATTATTCTGGGCTGTTTTATTCTTGAAAACAGGAAGGTTGCTTCCATTAATACTCGCTCATTTCAGCTTCGATTTTATTACTTTTTTTGACTTTCATTTATTCATCTATTCTATTCTCGGAATAAGTGAATAGTAATGGTGCCAGCACGCTGTATTCGCAAACCATCAACCTGACATTTTTTAAGCTTCATTGCGAGTCACCGGTTTTATAGAACTCTTTAACGGCGCGGGAAAGCCGTCGAACCCCTTCAAAAATCTCATCTCCATTTACTGCAGTATAATTGAGTCGTCCAAAGCGACTCCCTCTGGCATCATAATAAAAAGCACTCCCCGGTACAAAAGCCACCCCTTCCTTAAGGGCGATGTGAGATAACCTCACGGTATCCAGACCCTCTTCAAACTCGAGCCACAAGAACATACCACCCTCCGGTCTGCACTTCAAAACAACGGGGAGCTGCGATTCATCTAAAGCCTGAATCATTATACTTTGTTTCGCGGCATACTCCTCTCTGAGGTTGTATAAGTGTTCTTCAAAAGAGTTCTCAAGAAGAAATCTATAGAGAATCATCTGAGAAAGCAGAGTTGTATGAAGATCCATAGCCTGCTTGACCGGAATGATCCGTTCAATAACGTTTCGAGGTGCTCGTAGATAACCCACACGTAGCGATGGTGAAACTGTTTTGGAAAAACTTCCAACGACAATAGATTGAGTCTTCATAAGTGAAGAGATCATGGGGCGTGTGGAGCCATCAAAGATCAATCTGCTGTAGGGATCATCTTCAATGAACCAGCAGTTTGATTCATCAAGCACATTTGCCAGCTCATTTCGCCTTTGAAGGCTATATGATTTTCCCGATGGATTTTGAATGGTGGGAGTCAGATAACATAGCTTAACTGATATGTCCTGCAGAACACTTTTCATGCTCTCCTTAAGAGGTCCCTCTTCATCGGATTTCATATCATGAAGAAGTGCCTCATTCAAATCAAAGGCTTGAAGCGCCCCGTTGTAAGTGGGCACCTCGACACAAACACCATCACCTGGATTCAGGAACGTTCTGGAAATTATATCCAGAGCCTGTTGAGAACCGGTTGTGATTATTATCTCATCCGCCTCTGTAGCAACACCGTCTCCGGTTAATTCACTGGCTATCCATTCACGAAGTGGCGGGTATCCCTCACTTGTCCCGTATTGCAGAGACCTGCTTCCATAATCAGCAAACACACTCCCGGCAGCCTTTTTAATTTTTTCAAGAGGAAGAGAGGCAAGACCGGGAAGCCCGCCGGCAAATGAGATCAACTGCGAATGCCCGTGATAGGATAGAATATCCCTCACAACAGAGCGCCTGAGGCTCCCGCTTCTACTGGAGAATTCTGTTTTTTGACCACCGTTCATAATGGATATATTATCATAATTACTTACAATATAACAGTTGCAATTTCTGCATTTTTTAATATAACAGTTACAACAGGTTCTATGAAATCTAAAAATAGAAACGCAATGACACTCCCGTTAATGCTCGCGCAAAAGTTCATCCAGGACATTGAGGATGGAAACCTGTCTGCGGGCTCCAGACTGCCTTCCATACGCGAGACAGTTCGCCTATCCGGATTCAGCCAGGGAACTGTAATAGAGTCGTATCGGATACTGGAGGATTCCGGAAAAATTGAGGCTGTCAGAGGTTCTGGATACTTTGTATGCAACACTCAAGTTCCTGCAGGAGATTTACCTCGTGCAGGGAAAACAAAAACCGTAAACAGAGTAAGATTTGATCCAGCCATGGATCTTGCCATAAACCTGGAAAACAGAAGAATGGTAGCCTCGTTCGGACTTGCCCTGCCTGAAGATTCGCTTCTTCCGATTAAAGCGATGAAGACTTCTCTGGCCAGGGCGCACCGCCAGGAAAATTCTCACCTCTATAGCTTTACTCCGGGAATCGAGCCGCTTCGCAGAGAGCTTGCCAGACGACACAGTCAGATGGGAATCACAGTTACGCCGGATGAAGTAATACTGAGTACAAGCGGGACCCAATCAGTATACACAGTTCTTTCGGAACTTACTTCACCGGGTGATCTTATAGCAATGGAATCTCCCG
Organism: Leptospirales bacterium; assembly: GCA_050295715.1. Taxonomy (GTDB): domain Bacteria; phylum Spirochaetota; class Leptospiria; order Leptospirales; family Leptonemataceae; genus JBNKQE01. The sequence continues at coordinate 11,314 of JBNKQE010000053.1, read as the reverse complement.
TTTATGGCGGGTTCATTCATATAGCCCGACTGCTCGCTCTTCGCATTCTTGAAATCCCAGTGGATGACGAAGGGATGAAAACCGAACAGTTGCAGAAAGCTCTTGAGAAGGGAACAAAGGTCCGGATAATTGTTACAATTCCGACCTACCAGAATCCAACCGGTTCATTGCTCAGCCTGGAGCGTCGAAAGGAACTTCTGACTCTGGCCGATAGATACGGCATTCCCATCCTGGAAGATGATATCTACGGATCCTTACACCATGGTCCAAGAAGGGTACCCACTCTACACAGCATTCGCCCGGATATAGTATTTCTTGTCTCTTCGTTTTCCAAAATCATCGGTCCATCCTACCGCCTGGGATGGATCATTCCTCCGGAGAAATTCAGAGAAAAAATTGTTAAAAGAATAAGAACCACAAATCTCGGGAACTCCAGATTAATCGAAGAGGCTGTAGCTGTATTTCTTACATCGGGTGGATTTGACAGGCATATGAGACTTCTTCGCTCAGAATCCCGAAAACGAATGCAGATCATCCAGCAGTGCATCTTGAGCAGTTTTCCCGAAGAGACAAGAATTTCACAGCCAACGGGAGGATACTTAATCTGGATAGAGATGCCTTATGGTGTCGATTCTCTGGAAATACAGAGAATCGCCTTTGAGAAGGGAATTACAATTTCGCCGGGAGTCATATACTCTCCATCGTCCGAATATAGAAACTATCTGAGACTGAATTGCGCGGTAGCCCTGAATGATGCCACACGAAAGGCTATTCAGACTCTGGGGAAAATTGTAAAAACCAATACTATGCACACTTGATCCCGATCCGTATGTTCTCTCTTCGCACGATTTTCGGCCTCGCCTGAAATTCGATCCCGAAGCGGCTTGTTCTTACATTATAAAAATGCTGACTGCTTGATCCTGCAGCAAAAGAATAAACCGACAGAGAAGCGTTACAGACTACAGCTCAGGGATGTGATCAAGTAAATTGGAACGCTCTAATTCACCCTCAAAAACAATACGAACCGGCCCACGTAGAATAATTGTCTCTCTGCTTTCAGCGGAGGCTTCCCGCCACTCAATATTGAGATCGCCGCCCCTCAAATGAATTGTATTTTTTCGAGGCCCCCTGCCGGTAAGGACACTTGCCACAAGAGTTGCACAGGCCCCGCTGCCGCAGGATAGAGTCTCGCCCGATCCCCTTTCAAAGGTTCTTTGCGAAAGAGTCCCGTCGTTTTCCAGCTCGACAAACTCCACATTTGTTCTCTCCGTAAAAGCCGGGTGATTTTCCAGTGGCGGACCAATACTATCAAGATCCAGACTTCGAATGCCTTCTCTAAATATAACCATATGAGGGTTTCCCATTGATACGGCGGTAAACCGGAAATTTTCAGCAACCTCTCTGCTTGCTTCTCTATCAATGGCACACCCGTCCACAGCCTCATCGCTTGAAATGCGGTTCAGTATGAGAGGTACTTCTCCTGCTCCCAGTTTTGGAGGACCCATTTCAACTTCCACGTAACCATTATTATCGTTTATGATATCAACAATTTTTGCGTTGTGCAGTCCGCTCCCGCTTTCCAGGATAAATTCTCTCTTACCGGTCCATTTATACACCAGAAACGCAACACTGCGCAGTGCATTGCCGCACATGTCCGATGAAGAACCATCAGCATTCCACATCCACATACGCGCCAGTGCTCTTTGAGACCGGCTTATAACAACGACACCATCTCCGCCAATGCCGAATCTTCTATGCGAGAGTGATATGATTTCCCCCGCGGAAAACCCGGGATTTTGACGCCCTTCCTGAAATGCATCAAAATAGATGTAGTCATTCCCTGTGGCTTCCATTTTTACAAATGATATCATAATACGTTCCTGTTGTCCGAATTCATCTGATTTCCGTGAGATTCATAAGATCCATGATTTCACATATGTCAATATTACACATTACCCGGCATACACCACAAGATCAAATGACATAATTAATTATTATTTTGTCATACATTCCAGCTTTTCCAGGCAACTGAATCTTTTTTATATTCTTCAACAGAAAAAAGAGAGAACAAACACTTTTTCCGCTACTATGGGTAATCATGAACAGTAAAAAAGAACAATGGCTTCCCGGCGGTAATTATATTCGCTCATTCGAACTGGCACTGGACAACAGTAAAGGCAATGACAGTTTTACCAATCTCGTCGTACCATCGGTTTACAGCTTCATCAGGCAATACCTGACACAAGATCCCGATAAAGCAGGAGACTTTCTCCTCTATATTTACTCCAGACTGGGCCGGTTTATGGAAACCTATCATACTAAAAGCAGCGCGCCTTTTGGTGCTTATTTTTCCAGATGCATTCGCAATGAATTTTTTAATTTCCTGCGAGTCTCCAGATCAGTTGATACTGTAATTCCGGAACTTCCCGATCAAACATTTGTAGCTCATCCGGATATTGTGTATCATGCAGGTCAGGAAGAGATAGAATACTTCCTGCAGGACCTTCCTCTGAAGTCCAGAGTTTTACTCTGTCTCTACACAGGAATCCGCCTGAAGTCTGACGAGATCCTGTATCTGATTGAACTCACCGAAAATCCGGAATTAATAGCGGAATTGCTTCGCACAGGAGAGTTACGATCCCAGGCCAATAGAGAGTTTATTCAACAGAAAACCAATCGCCTGGCATATCTTTCCAGCAAATTAACCCGGGAACTGACTCCGGAGAATAGAAAGCGCTACATGAAATGGAAACGGAATATCGAAATAAGACTGGAAAGACGCTCCTACAATGCACTGACACTTTCCGAGCTGGCAACCCTGTTCAAGCTGTCCAAATCTACAATTCAACGCAGGATACAGTCATGTTCCCGACAGATAACTCTAAAGAAGAACCGAAATATGCTACAGAGGACCACTACTTCACGTTTCGAAGAAGAAAAAACTCTACAGGCGTATTTCCAGAGAAAAATAGCCTGAGTTCATTGTTGGAGCAAGTTCAAAACGACCTCTCACCGGACAGACAGGTCATTTATTCAACATTGATGCCTGTAAACTCCTACTATTTGATTATGGAAATATCATCTTTTGAAGATGCTATATTCTTAAACATTGAAAATGGGATAAAAAACTCAAAACTTTTTCATATTTCACTTTACATGAATGGGTTTTTATGCTGTAAATCTCAACTCTCCAGTAAATGGCAATTACAGATTGACAGCCTGCTTACCGGATTGTATTCAATTTATATTAAAAAAAATTTGATCTGTAAATTCAAGATTATATAATGAAAGTTAAGATCTCAACAAAGGGCGAGGTAAACATCGTCAAAGTAGAAGGGGCCATTAAGTCCGGCGATGAATACGAGCTTGCCGAAAAAATGGAAAAATACATAAAACCCAATATTGCTCCGAAATTCATTGTTGATATGAAAAAGGTTCCCTTTATAAACTCAGCTGCACTGGGCCTTTTTCTTAATATTTTTAAACATGTTGATTACCTGAAGGGCCGCATGGTATTTGCTGCTCTCAACAGCGATGTTGAGAACCTTATGGAAATTACAAAACTGACGTCTGTGTTTGAAATCTACAAGACTGTAGATGAAGCAATGGAAAGTTACGACTTCTAATCGCCGGTCCGGCTCTCGACTCACTAAATTTTATACACCCTCTTCCTTTGCGTTGAGCTTCTGAAATCTACCGCCGGCCTGCACCTGCACTATCATTATGCAGCAGCAATGAAAGTCAATGAAGCCTGGCGGGATCCGGTCGGGGGATTATTTGATAATAAATTTTCCTGTTACCGGGTCAAAATAGAGCTTTCCGCCCGATGTCGAGTCGTTTTGACCTCCGGAGCTGTCATCATTTCCCCCCTTTCCCAGGTCTTCGTCGGTTGGATTTATGATCTTCTCTTCGCTCCCGTCCGTATGCTGAATCACAATTACATCATCATCCTGTTTGCTTTTTCGAATATGACTCTGTCCGCTGCCACTTCTACGACCCTGCTGTCCCCGAGCGAGATTGTTCAGCATATCAAATATTTCTTCCGGTCTGATTCCGCCTCCGGAAGAGGAAGGTCCACCGTGAGCGTAACCTCCGGATGCACCATAAAAACGCCCAGATCGCCTACCATGCAGAGTGCTCTTACCGATATGAAGTCCAAGTGCATATCGTGAATACAGGACTCCCCCGATAAGCCCTCCCAGGTGTCCCAGATGCGAAATTCCCGAACTATTATCCAGCAATGCAAGGACCACTGATCCAGCTCCAAACAAAATAGCCGCTGTTCTCGCTTTCATGGGAAAAAAGAATACAAGCAGCCCGGAGTTGGGGAAAAAGACAGCCAGAGCCCCCAGAAGTCCCAGTATGGCTCCGGATGCACCGATCGTGGGCGCTGCCATATCCATCTGAAACGTAATTACAAAAAGAGCCCCGGTAAATCCGGAAATAAAGTATAAAAGACCAAAACGAAGCGATCCCAGAGTCTTCTCAATAGGTGTTCCAAGACTCCATAGAGCCAGCATGTTCACAAGTATATGAAAAAAACTACCGTGCAAAAACATGGATGTAAGGGGCTGCCACCAGGAACCATGCCAGAACTCTGCCGGAACCAGCCCGAAGTTATATAGAACAGATACGATTTTCTGTGCATCTCCCCCTTCACCGGGGAGTATGGAATATACCAGGAAATGGACAATTATGTTTATCCACAGCAAAACCATGGTTACTGGAGCCTTCTTATTATTATCCATTCAATGACCTCCTGAAATATTCCTGCATGAACAGCAGGTGCAACGTATAACAAACGTGCCTGACTGTGCCCCTGCATAACAAAGATAAGATCCGAGACCATGAGGGTAAAGCGGTAAATTCCAAAAAGGTTTGCCCGGGCTCCTCATAGAAGGTAGATCACTTTCAGGTGTCCAGTGGTTCCAGATCTGTGGGAATTCGTTCGTGAATTATATCATCTTCACGCGGGATTGTCTTCCATCGATTGTGAAACCAGAAGTATTGATCGGGATACCTCTTCACATACTTTTCCAGTAAATCTATCCATCTCAATGTAAAACGTATAACCGCCTTATCTATATCCGGCTCTTTTTCTTTATCTATAACTCCAAGCGGCACCGCTTCAATGCGAAAACGACCTTCCGGTAACCTTACACCGACAATAAAAAAAGCTGGAGAACCGCTGTGGTAGGCAAATATTCCCGGTCCCTGAAAAATTGATGCCGGGCGGTTCAAGAATGGAATAAAGATTCCGTTCCTTCGTGCATTCTGGTCTGCCACAAGTCCAATTGTTGCCCCTTTCCTCAGAAGTTTTATCGTCCTGTGACCGGATGTAGTGGGAAGTATATTTTTCATTCCGGTCTTTTCGCGCATACGAAAAACATATCGACCGGCGTAGGGATTACTCTGTGGAGCGGCGTAAACATGAAAATCCAGCTTCAATGCTGAAATCAACGCGGGATTCAAGATCTCCCAGCTTCCGAAATGAGCGGCAACAAGTATTATACCTTTTTTCTCGTCCTGTGCTTTGCGAAGCAGTTCAAGTGTACGCGGTTCTATTTCAACGTACTTATCGACCCACTTCTTTCGAACCCTCAAAAAATGGACAAATTCAAACACAAGCTGTCCCAGAAACTTAAAGGACGTTCGCGTTATTTTTGCCTTCTCCTCTTCCGATTTTTCTGGAAAGGCATATTTCAGATTTTCAGTAACGCGTCTGCGGGGAGAGCCGCCCAGGTGAAATGCAATCCCTCCCAGTACTTTTCCGGCAAGGATCTGACCCAGTCTGTAAGGGAAGAGTTGAAAGAAAAATATAAAGGCCCTGAGAAGGGCATATTCTATAAGGAATTTAACCGTTCGCACCAAGATATCAAATTGAAATCCCTCTATTGTGTCCAGAACATTATGCCCCGTCCTGGCATGGCAATATCGCCGAAAGAGAAGTCATCCATTGAATTACAGCTTGCAGCCCCATTCATTATACCCTGTGTTACATTAAGATTCTATCCGACAACTGTTCAGTATTTTCTTATAATGTTAATGCAAATAACATTGGCTGGATTAAAAATAAACTCAGACTCGCCTTCTCCCTTGCTGGTCTCTATATAGGTAATCGGCCTGCGAAAAGTCCGAAATTTCAAATCATTTTCCACACTCTGCAGTGCAGCTCTAGCTGACTTCTCATCCAGTTCGCCATTTTTGAATTTATCTTTTAAATTCATTTTGGCGTAGTATCTCTGATTCGATACAGTGTGGATAATTATCTCCATGTTATAAAGTCTGGTTACATTTTTAACAACCGGTATATGTTTCTTGATTATCCTCTCTTCTTCAACAGGCGGTTCTTCTTTCTTCATCCTCCCGGATTCACTCTGACCATCCTTTGTTTTCGATTCGGGATCTTCGTTTTCATGAAAATCCATCCATTCTGTATCCCCCTCCTGGGATTCCGTTTTCAGCCAGTGATCAGGAATATCTTTTCCCGGGCTGCCAGGCCCCCCGGCTCGCTTCAATCGTACTTCATCATCGATCATAATCTTAATACTCCCTCAAAAGTCGCCGGTTAAAAGCGATCTTATAATAATTATACACTGCCGTATTTATGCAATCATTCAATTTTGCCGGATATGCCAGGCAAAACATTTTCCGTAAAATAGCCCTTTAATCCTCTCTTATACCGCTTTTGTGACATAAGAGACAGAAAAATTTCTTTATTCATCGTCCACTTACAATATAATTAAACCGGAAAGTAAGATAGTTCCAATCCTGTTACTCCCCGGGAGGTTTATTGCATGAATGCTCTGGATAATATGAATGCGGAAGAAATTAGATCTCCTGCTGTTGCCGATATGTTTTATCCTGGTGATAAACAGAGCTTGATCCATATGGTCGATGCTCTTATAGAAGAGTCCCGGGATAATAGCGGAAAACCCCCGGTTGCCGTTATATCCCCTCATGCAGGATATATATACTCAGGATCAATAGCAGCCGCAGCATTTGCTCCGTTTATTCACAGCAACACAAAGATCCATACCGTTATACTTGTAGGTCCCTCTCACAGAGTCCTCTTTGAAGGTATGGCCATCCCATCATTTTCAGCCTTCCAAACACCTATCGGAAATATTCCTTTGAATGAAGATATAATCGATCAGTTTTACGACCTACCCGGGGTTATTCGAAATGACAGTGCCCACATTCAGGAACACAGCCTTGAAGTGCAGCTCCCCTTCCTGCAAAGGTTACTTGGTAACTTTTCAATTGTTCCCATAGTGACAGGAAAGATAAGTCCTGAACTGATCGCCGATAATCTGGAAATACATATCGGAGCGCCTGGAGTTCTAACAGTTATATCATCCGACCTGAGTCATTACCATGACTATGAAACAGCACGTAAACTGGACCGGGCTACAGCGAATGCAATTGAAAACCTGGATGGTAGTCAGATCGGACATGATCATGCGTGCGGATGGGTTGCCATCCGTGCCCTCCTGGAACTGGCCAAACGCAAGAATCTAAAACCCGAAACAGCAGCTCTTCAGAACTCCGGTGATACAGCTACGGGATCCAGAAACCAGGTAGTCGGTTATGGTGCTTTCTATTTCCACGAAAACTTATGAATATTTCAGACAATGAAAAACATTTACTCTTTTCCGTAGCAAGGAAGGGAATTGAAGGCGGACCTTCTTTTTTTCCCGCGGAATCTGATATAGCAGTTATCCGGGATCTACCGCCATCCTCTCCCCTTCTCAAAGAAGGATCAAGCTTTGTCACAATTTATAAAGAGGGAGCACTGAGGGGATGTATCGGAAGCATGGACTGGAAAGAGATACTTGTGCTGGATGTCATGAGAAATGCAGGAAGCGCTGCTTATCGTGACCCAAGGTTCCCGCCTCTACAACCCGGTGAACTCGATTCCATCAACCTTTTTATATCCATCCTGGCCCCCCTTGAGGTCATGCATGTCCTCTCTCTTGATGAGTTACTGCAGAATCTTCGACCGGGGATTGATGGTTTGGTGCTTGAAAATAAAGCGGGGAATCGATCTACTTTCCTGCCATCTGTCTGGGAAAAAATACCCGATAAAAAAGATTTCGTACATCATCTGCTCATTAAGGGAAGATTTCCGTCATCCGTTGATTTTTCAAGTCTGGATATCCATCGCTATACCGTTGTTGAACTGAGTGAAACGAATTAACACAATTTTCGAATAGTTTTTTCGGAGAGTCTTTACTTCCGCCGGAGGAGAATTTATCCAATCCTTGCAGACTTATGCAGTTCAATCAATCATAGGAAAAACCGACACCCTTCCGAAACAGGACAGACAACTTACTATTATTGGGAAGCAATAATATCCGCTGCACGATCTTTTAGGATAGTATTACCGAATCTGAATATTCGCGTTCTCCCGTAAACGATGAGGACCCGGTTATCGGAATATTCAGCGTATTGTATGTATTTATGATGATTCAACATTTGTATAAAACCAGATTAAATATATATCAATTGCGAAATGCGTCTAACTGAGTGAAAAGATTGACTCACATCCGTATTGAACAAAATGCAGGGAGATTATAAAGTTGCTTGACAAATATATTGTATTATTTGATTATGTTCTCCATGTCGCACCGGAATGGAAACCTCAGCTTCGGCTCTGGACAGGATAATCCGGACGGTCTTCAACTAAAGCTCACCTTCGACGAAGATACCAAAACAGTTTATGGTGAATATCGATGTCCCGTTAAGTATCAGGGACAGAGTGAGACCGTTCATCCGGGAATTCTCTCGGTTATCCTCGATGAAATCATGTCCCGTATAAACGAGGCAATGAATTTTGACACAACAACAGGCGAATTAACAATCCGTTATCTGCAGCCAGCAGCCCTTGGTGAAAACCTCTATCTCAGAGGCTGGTTTGTTAAAAAGAACCGTCGTGTAGTTGAAAACAGAGCTGAAATCGAAAACGAGATCGGAAAGATTGTTGCCCGAGGAAAAGGCAAGTATATAGAACAAGAAGAGTAATTCTCCTCTTTCAAGTCCGGGATGGGTCACACCTGACCCATCCATGATAACTCATCTCATACACCTGTCACCGATGATCTGGAAGTATTGTTCCTCGATGCTTCTATCATATTTTCAATTGCAGTATCACTGACTCCACCCATTGACCTGGCAAGGTCATACTCAGTTTTAAGATCGGTTTTTAGTATCCCCGGATCATCCGCTCCCAGTATCACGGTCATTCCGGCTGATAAGAAACGCGGTAAAGGATGATTCTCTATCGTATCAGCCTCTGTGATTCTAATATTGGATGTAATGCAACTCTCGATGGGTGTTCCAATCTCACGAATTTTATCCATGGCCCAGTCCTGCAACCTGCGAACAAAATCAATCCGTGATTTATCATAGAACACCCTGATAGCCGGATCTTCATTCTCTCTCTCTGTGTACAATGAGTCAAGCTCCCTCTTCAGTATATTCAAATCCATTCCGGAGATTTTCTCCTGCAGACTTTCAAAGTTTTCTATGTAGAATGATATCTGCCTGTATCTCTCCGCAGGAGATTCGAGTCTCGTTTTTCCTGTATACAATTCAGGATTGATTCCAAGACTTATTGCATGGCCGAGTCTGTTTACACCCATTCGGGCTGAGAGGTAAACACGACGTACGGAACTTTCAAGCGATATACTCTTGAAACTCTCGCCCACATGATAAGCAACAGCCAGAAAGAGATCGGGGGAGTCACTGTTATCCCTGTTTACACTCTTTATAAATGAATCCAGCTTTTCAGGAGGATATGGTTCTTCGTCACCACAAAAATCAATACCTACAATTCGATCTCCAACCACCTGATGATTTTTCATTAACCCTTTAATAGCTTCGTATTGAGGATACATGAATTCCGTTTCCCGCGAAATAGAGATCAACCCTCTTGCATTCCTGGAGTTCTCGTTTGCACCTGCCGCAAGACCTTCTGCAAAGGCATGAATTCTCTCCTGAAAAACGGTAATCCCTCCTCTGGGAGGAAACAGTATTCGGTACTCCGTATAGGCTTCCTCCTGCCGAGAAATAACCCTTCGCGATATTTCATAAATTTCTTCGGGGTCCGCCCAGGCAAGAGCGATGACAAGATCAAAAGATGCCTGAAATTTTGCAAAATCTCCGGAGATTGTGTAGTAATATAATGACTTCAACTTCTCTTGAGAAGCGGCATCCCTGTTCATAATCCCATGGTAGTCAGGAATTTTTCCGTACGCCTTTTCGTATGATGAGGCAAATATTTCCCAGCGTGGTTTGTTTCTGGCATGCAGCCAGTATAAATCGTCCAGTACCAGGCATCCGTACAAATGTGTATGGAGTTCATATGCATCAGTCATTCTTTGAACCCTCTTCAAGCGGTTCGCTGAGTCTCTCTTTACCGCTTCGAATTTCAAGCTCCGTCCGAAGAACCTCGACAATGTCATCATCCGGGTCTCTTTTTTGAATCTCGTTTTGAATAGCTTTTGTGTTCATACTCCGGGCCTTTTTATTTACTCTGTTGAGCAATCGAATATGCAGCTCTTCTTCAAAAACCTGATGCAATTCCGGATAGTCAGGCAGAGTCTTCTTGAAATAGGATAGTTGTTCTTTAAGGAGAGCATCATCCCACTCTCGAGATCTTTCTGCCAGTAACGTGAGCCATTGCGGTGTAATATAAAACTCTCGGAGATTTTCATCTCCATTGTAACGGTTTAGTTTCACAACTTGAATTTATCTTGATTCCTGGCTACTGTCAAGCAATCTCGCTTTAATGGAGACTACTTTGAACAGACCTATTCCTGAAGCGCTGGAAGATCTCTTCCTTGAATTTGACAACCGGGAGTTCACGATTGAACAGGCATCACTCCTTTGCGGAGTGTCTATTGAGATGGTAGAAGAGTTACTGGAAGAGGGTTTTCTAAAGGTCAATGATGAGGGATTATACCATATCGTGGATATTCCCGATGATATAGAGTTTGATTAACATTACCGGTAAATCCTCTGTTTTTTTCGTGCCTGCCAGGCATGGAAACGTGGAATTTTTCTCATCCTGTGTATCCAGCTACAATCCATAACAGGTTACATCAGGAACAGCATAATCAGGATTCATGATCGTGTGTAGCCTGTTATCGTGCTTCCGGATGTCGTTTTTCTTTCTAAATCGATTGGTTGGATTATCTACCACGGAGGCGCAGAGATAGGGAGGGTTTGTGGGTGTGTGAATCTTGTTTCCGGGCTTCCGGAGGTCGTTGTTCGTTCTATATCGACTGGTTGGTTTATCTACCACAGAGGA
>JBNKQE010000052.1:0-19309 GCA_050295715.1 Leptospirales bacterium | reverse complement strand
CCCGATTCGCGAAACTCTTTCGAGCGTTCTTCCATCCCTGCTTTCAGAGCCTCTTCGCTCTCGAGCCCGTGCTCCTGTGCATACTGGCGGACCTCTTCTGTGATCTTCATCGCGCAAAATTTAGGGCCGCACATACTGCAGAAGTGAGCGGACTTGGCCGTTTCCGAGGGCAGCGTCAGATCGTGAAAAGCATAGGCTCGTTGCGGGTCGAGAGCCAGATTGAACTGATCCTTCCAGCGAAACTCGAAACGGGCTTTTGATAGAGCGTTGTCCCGAAGAACCGCTCCCGGGTGGCCGCGGGCGATATCTGCCGCGTGTGCTGCGATACGAAAAGCGATTACTCCCTCTTTTACATCGTCTCTTTCGGGAAGTCCCAGGTGCTCTTTGGGGGTTACATAGCAGAGCATGGATGTACCGAGCCAGCCAATAATAGCAGATCCTATAGCGCCGGTGATATGGTCATATCCCGGTGCAATATCCGTAACAAGGGGTCCCAGTGTATAAAAGGGGGCCTCTTTGCAATGATCGATCTGAAGATCCATATTCTCTTTAATCTTGTTCATTGGCACATGGCCGGGACCTTCGATCATCACCTGTACATCGTATTTCCAGGCAATGTCCGTGAGTTCTCCCAGAGTGCGAAGTTCTGCAAACTGTGCTTCGTCGTTTGAATCGGCAATGGAGCCGGGGCGAAGGCCGTCACCCAGTGATATACCGATATCGTATGCGGCAAGTATTTCGCAGATCTCCTCAAAGTATTCATATAAAAAGCTCTGTCTGTGGTGAGCGAGCATCCAGCGGGCCATTATCGAGCCGCCCCGGCTCACAATTCCGGTGACACGTTTGGCTGTGAGGGGAACATGCTCCAGCAGAAGGCCTGAGTGAATTGTAAAATAATCCACTCCCTGTTCGGCCTGCTCAATCAAGGTATCTTTAAATATCTCCCAGGTTAGATCCTCGGCAATCCCATCGACCTTTTCCAGGGCCTGGTAGAGAGGAACTGTTCCAATCGGTACCGGAGAGTTACGGATAATCCACTCTCTTGTTTCGTGAATATTCTGACCGGTGGATAGATCCATTACGGTATCCGAGCCCCAGACAACGGACCAGAGCATTTTCTCCACTTCGTCTGTGATGTCCGATCCCATGGCACTGTTGCCAATGTTGGCATTGATTTTCACAAGGAAATTTTTACCGATTATCATCGGTTCTGTTTCCGGATGGTTAATGGATGCCGGAATTATTGCACGACCCCGCGCGATTTCATCACGAACAAATTCAGGGGTAATATCGGGGAAGTGACTGTTCTGTGGAGCTGTTGGAGTCTGTCCCAGTCTTCTTGCCTGTGCCCGGTGCATGTTCTCACGGATGGCCACGTATTCCATCTCGGGAGTGATAATGCCCTGTTTTGCATAGTGCATCTGTGTGACACGTTTCCCGGGGAGGGCTCTGCGTGGAGTATATGCTGGCGGTTCTGCACCGGGAGCCACGCCTTCATTGCGTTTAAATATAAATCGTTCTGAGTCGGGAACTATCTCGGTATCACCCCGATCTTCAATCCAGGAGGATCGAATGTGAGGGACACCCTTTTCCAGGTCTCTGTGAAATGCAGGATCACCCCAGGGGCCTGATGTATCATATATAAGAACAGGGGAGTTTTTTTGAGCATTACCGGCAGCATCAATTGTATCACTCAGTTCCACTTCCCGAAATGGGACCTGGATACCAGGGTGTATTTCACCGTTTAAGTGGACACGGTTTGATGCCGGATATTCGAACAATCTGTCCGGTTTACGAGTAGATCTTGTGGGAGTTCCTTCCATAATAGATCACAGTTAAAGCCGGTCATGAAAATGCAAGCTAAATGAAACAATAATTTCTAAATGAGGGGGTAAATAATTCATAAATAGGCAGAAAATTCGGTTTACTCCATATTGACACTTCATAAGATTCAGGCACGGGTAAGGATCCTGTTGTAACATAAATAGAAAGGACGGCGCAGATATAATGAAAAGAGAAAAGATTGCATTGATCGGAGCAGGTCATATCGGGGGAACTATGGCGATGCTTGCAGCTCAAAAGGAGCTGGGAGATGTCATATTGTTTGATATTGTGGATGGAGTGCCTCAGGGTAAAGGTCTCGATATTTATGAATCCACACCCGTTGGCGGTCATAGCTCTCGAATCTTTGGTACCAATAATTACGAAGATCTCGAGGGTGCAAAAGTAATTATTGTTACGGCGGGAATTCCAAGAAAGCCTGGAATGAGCAGAGACGACCTTGTCAGCACCAATGTTAAAATCATAAAGGATGTTGCTGAAAACATCAAAAAGCATGCACCGGAATCATTTGTTATCGTAATTACAAATCCATTGGACGCTATGGTTTACACAATGCGCAAGGTGACCGGTTTCCCCAAAAACCGTGTTATAGGGATGGCCGGAGTTCTTGATTCGGCCCGATTTCGTACATTTATTTCAATGGAGACCGGAGTTTCTGTTAAAGATATAACGGCTTTTGTTCTGGGTGGTCATGGAGATACAATGGTACCGCTTGCCAGATACTCAACCATTGCCGGAATTCCGCTTCCCGATTATCCAGGGATGACTCCCGAAAAGATCAAAGAGATGGAAGAGAGAACCAAAAAGGGTGGTGGGGAGATCGTAAATCTTCTCAAAACAGGGTCAGCTTTTTATGCACCCGCCGCATCTGCCATTGAGATGGCCGAGGCAATCATCCGGGATCAGAAGCGTGTTCTACCGTGTGCAGCAGAGTGCGATGGTGAATACGGGCAGGATGGCATTTACATTGGAGTTCCCGTAATACTTGGAAAGAATGGCGTTGAGAAGATTATTGAGATCAAGTTAACAGATGAGGAACAGGCTCATTTGAATAACTCGGCAAAGGCCGTTCATGAACTCATTGAGGTCGTTGAAAAATCGGGAGTTCTGTAAAAGTCAGACCTGATTTTATTATTACGGATTCAATACCTGCAATGGCGGTTGCATACATTGTATCACCGCCAGGCAGTTATTCTATTTCATTTTGCTCGTTTCTGAGACATTCCTTCGTCAATAATAGAAGAAAACAGTCAAAAATTGCAATGAAGCGGTCAAATTCCACCCTTCTGAACGATAGCGTCAATCAATCCATAATCCAGGGATTCCTGAGCGGATAGAAAGTTATCCCGGTCGGTATCGGCTTCCAGCTGTTCTACGGTCTTATCGGAGGCATCGGCAAGCATGCGGTTGAGCTCGTTTCTGGTCTTTCGAATCTCTTCAGCATGAATCTTTAGGTCCATAGCAGGAGCCACAATCTGACCGGAAATAAGGGGCTGGTGAATCATTACACGGGCATTGGGCCAGGCAAAACGTTTTCCTTTCACTCCCTGTGATAGGATGAGCGCTCCCATGGAAGCGGCAAGACCCATAACCACAGTACTTACGTCAGCCTTTATCATATGCATTGTATCAATAATAGCCATTCCCGAAGTGATGACCCCGCCGGGACTGTTTACGTAAAAGGTTATATCTTTTTCCGGATCCTGATCGTTGAGGTAGATAAGCCTTTCAACAATACGCCTGGCACTCTCGTCGTGGACCGCGCCCCATAAAAAAACCTTTCTCTCTTCCAGTTGTCTGGATTCTATCTTTCCTTGAATGGGGTCTCTTTTTCCTGATCCGTGTCCATGTCCGTGCATATCTGGCTCCTTCCCCGTTTTTTTAGCGGGCTATATCATTGTATAGAAAAAATAATCCACTCAGATTGGCCAGCACAAATGAGCGTTGCTTACGGATTTTCCAGGTGTGCGGGTTTCCTGAGGAAAATATAGCCGCCAATAATTATTATGAACATAAGCCCCGGAAATAGAACCCTGAGGCGATTCAGAGTGAGCTTGCTTCCACTTTGTAGAAGGATTGTTGTGGGTAGAGAGGGCGATTCGTCACTGTCAGAATTTCGGTCAAACTTGAGTATAACCGCATGAACATCTGACTCCGCTGCCTGTTTTGCGTTTGCACTATCCGGATCAGGTTTTTTCTGGAAGAGGGTAATGTAACGGTCACGCAGCATATCATTTTCACTTTCCAGTTCCACAATGCGTTGGTCCAGACGCTCCAGGTCGGAGACAAGTCCATTTCGCATGAGAATTCCCGCTTCACCGAGGACGAATAGATAAAAAGTTACGGTAAAGAGTAAAGAGGAAAACAGGAATATTCTGCGCGTTGATTTCACTTTAATAAGATCGACGATTCAAACGGAAATTTTCTCTTTTTTTCATCCGGAGTTGAGGATATTTTATTTATGATTGAAGCCGGGCGAGTATCCGGCGCCTTTTAAAGCGCCGGATACCGAGCTCTCAGGGGTGAGGGCCACCCCATCGATCTCTCTCGCGGGTGTGAATCAAGCACCTGACCGGACTCAGGCTAAAAAGCAAAATTCACAGCGACCTGTTATCTACTTTTTATTGTAAAAGACTTTCATGCCGGGGAACTGAGCCTGTGGTCCCAGTTCCTCTTCAATACGAAGGAGCTCGTTGTATTTGGCAATACGATCCGTTCTTGAAAGTGAGCCGGTTTTAATCTGACCGCTGTTTGTGGCGACGGCAACGTGAGCAATCGTAACATCCTCGGTCTCTCCGGATCTGTGGCTTATAACAGCTGTATAACCGGCACGTTTGGCCATCTCAATTGCTTCCAGAGTCTCTGTAAGGGTCCCAATCTGGTTTAGCTTGATAAGAATGGAGTTTGCAATCTCATCATTTATAGCTCGTTCCAGCTTTTTTGTGTTGGTTACGAGCAGGTCATCACCAACCAGCTGTACCTTTTTGCCGAGTCTGGCTGTGTGTTCTTTCCAGCCCTCCCAGTCATTTTGGTCCAGGCCGTCTTCGATTGTGATAATAGGATATTTGCTTACAAGATCTTCATACATCTGGTTTAGCTCGGAGGCGTTCTTTTTGGCGCCTCCTTCGCCTTCCAGAGTGTAAATACCGCTGCCCGAATCATAGAATTCAGAAGATGCTACGTCTATCCCGAGAAAGATATCTTCTCCAGGTCTGTAGCCTGCTTTTTCGATGGCTTCAAGGATTACCTGGACTGCTTCCTCATTGGATTTCAGGTCAGGAGCAAATCCGCCTTCATCACCCACAGCTGTGTTATATCCTTTATCATGCAGAACCTTTCTGAGTGCGTGAAATACCTCTGATCCGGCTCGCAGGGACTCCTTGAAGGATGTGAATTTTACCGGAAGAATCATAAACTCCTGGAAATCCACATTATTGTCCGCATGCTCTCCGCCATTGATGATGTTCATCATGGGAACGGGAAGCTGGTAGGCTCCTGCTCCGCCAATGTAGCGGAACAGGGGAAGTCCGATGGATTTAGCCGCTGCGCGGCTCATTGCAAGGCTGACTCCCAAAATGGCATTGGCCCCGAGTTTGCTCTTGTTTTCGGTCCCGTCGAGTTCCATCATGTAATGATCGTTCTCACGCTGGTTAAACACGCTTCGGCCACGAAGAGCCGGTTCGATAATTTCATGAATGTTATTAACGGCCTGTGTAACGCCCTTGCCAAGATAACGGGATTTATCATTGTCTCGTAATTCTACAGCCTCATGTTCCCCGGTGGAGGCACCGGATGGAACAGCTGCTCTACCAACAGTTCCATCTTCAAGGGTAACGTCTGCTTCAACAGTCGGATTGCCGCGCGAATCAAGAATCTCTCTTGCTCTGATCTGTACGATGGCAAGATCATTTGTATAATAATGATCGTGATGCATTTTGGTCTCCGGTTTTAAATCGCGGATGGTCTAAGAATCATCCATGAATTTTATAACATTGTATTTATAGACGGGAAAATCCGTCCGGAACGGAAGGAACTTTCACTTCATGTGTTTTATGTGTCAAACGATTAAATGTCAGATAATTCCAAATGCTCTAAGATTTCGTTTCACAACGGGAATTACAACAAGCAGTATACCGGTGAATGGAATTCCTATTATCATTCCAACCACACCGAGCATACTCTGAAATGCTCCAAGTGCAATCAGGGCCAGTATCGGGTTGAGATTTACCGCCCGGGCCAGCAGGATTGGCTGGTTAAATACCTGGTCGACCAACTGCGCGATACCAATAACGGCCAGGGCTGAGAAAAAGGGGGTCGAGAACCCGCTGTCCAGGATGGCAATTATAAGAATCGGAACCATGCCGATCATGGGACCCAGGTAGGGTATTATATTAATAAACCCCGCAAGCAGTCCAAGAATCGGAGCGTAGGGTATACCTGCAATTGACAGCCCAACAGAAAAGATTGTTGTCATTATTATGATCTGGCCTGCCAGAGCCAGAAGGTAGGAGTTTATCTTTTTTTTGACAGTGTGGACCAGAATCAGAGTTAATTCGAAATAGCGGTTGGGAATCAACTCCATAAGTCGAATATAGATATCGCTTCCCTGGAGCAATAGAAAGAAAAGAGCAATTGTGGCAATGATCGAGTTGAATATTATATTCGTGACGTAAGTTTGAACAACACCCAATCCTTCCAGAATTCCCGATGATTCAGGTAGAAAACTCGAAATAAGTGAAAAAAGCTGGGAAGAGATTTCTTTTATGTCAAGGCTCTCCGCATCCAGAATTCCGGGAAGTGTATTCTGAATGAAGCTTTTCAGTCCTTCGAGGATACTTATAGCTTTTGCCTTATAAAAGTCCCCTCGTGAAAGTATGGAACTGACCTCTGATCCTATAAGCGGAACAAAGTAGGTTATCATTAAGACCACCATTAACAATAAAAAGATGAGAGCCAGGGCGGAGGCTATGGCACGGCCCACACCAAGACCTTCCAGAAAATCTACCATGGGATTCATCAGAAAATAAAGAATTACGGCAATACTCAATGGAACTCGTAATTCATAAATTCCGTAGACTGTAATGGCTGCGAGCAGTGCAAGAAGCAGGTAATAGGCAAACTGAACAAAAATGTTCAGCAGATTCTTTTTCTCTATATTAAAAAACATTTCCTATGACGCCTTTGTCGCTTCCGTTTCCCTTGTATTTTCAACTCCGGATTTCTCGTTTCCTGTGGATATTTTTTCGAGAACCTCGTTCGTGCGTATAAGTTTCTGTCCAATAACCCGCGCCAGATTGAATACGATTCTTGAGGCAAGCCTGGGTTTTCTCTGCAGCAGGCTTTCCAGGTCCGGTCGAAAGAACCCGAGAAGTCTCGTATCTGATGTTGCTATAGCTGAAGCAGATCTGTTTGTATCCTCAAGCAATCCCAGTTCACCAAAGGAATCTCCCACTTCCAGAGTCTGATAGCTTGTACGTAATTCATTCTCATCCCGATAAATCTCTACTTTCCCCTCCAGGATAATATACATCCCCACTCCCGGTTCATCGGTTCGAAATATATGCTGCCCAGTCGGATACTGACGTATATGACACATACTGCGAACGAATCTTAAACTGCGCGGCGGTACACCGGTGAAAACCTGAACATCCTTCATACGGTCGATCATTTCGCTTTCAGGATCTTTCGTTTTTTTGGTCAGGGTCTCCCAGAGGGGAAATTCATTCATACTGCTACCTGTCTGTATCGACTTATATATTCCTTATGATTATCGACAGGATGATATGAGAATTACAATGAAGCGGAGGCGATAATATAAAAATTTGAAAGAAATCGCGAATGTCCGGGGGGGAGGGGAGTTTTTAGAAAACTGGCGACTACAGTTATGAGGTCAGAGCGGCTGTCCAAAAAAAAGAGTATTACACGATCTGGAGAATAAAATGTGATTGACGGATGGGAAGGTTCAACGAGTTTGGTCACTTCATTGACTGGTGAAAACGGGATGTAGCGCAGGGGTAGCGCATCTGCTTTGGGAGCAGAGGGTCGTTGGTTCAAATCCAATCATCCCGACATTTCAGAGTCTTTGAGATTGCCCGGGTAACCGGGTGTCTGATAATCTGAAAGATGTGCCAGTAGCTCAGCTGGATAGAGCAACTGCCTTCTAAGCAGTGGGTCGGGGGTTCGACTCCCTCCTGGCGCACAATGGTCAGGCGGGGTATGTCCCGTTGGCCGTTGAGATACGGCGGGCGTAGCTCAGTTGGTAGAGCACCAGATTGTGGCTCTGGTGGTCGCGGGTTCAAATCCCGTCGCTCGCCCATGGTTAACATTTGTAAATAAATTTGTTGACCGTAGGTAGCACCTCCACCAGTGTGGCAACCTATCAGACAATCACAAGCGAGCGTGGTGGAACTGGTAGACACGCCAGGTTTAGGTTCTGGTGCCGAAAGGTGTGGGGGTTCAAGTCCCTTCGCTCGCATAATTATCGCGGGAATAGCTCAGCGGTAGAGCACCTCCTTGCCAAGGAGGGGGTCGCGGGTTCAAATCCCGTTTCCCGCTCATTTTACAATGGACGTCAAAACAAAAAAACTCACCGGCGCTACAGCCGAAATCACTGTAACTAACACTCCTGAAGAGGTCGAGGCAGCTTTTAAGAAAGCATATGAGAAAGCCAGAGCCTCTGTTAAAATTCCAGGATTCCGTAAAGGGAAAGCCCCACTGGAAATGGTAGAAAAACAACTGGGCGATTCAGTCATTAATGATGCTGCGCGAGCTCTTGTTGCCGAATCTTATGAAAAAGCTGTAGATGATATGGATCCGGCGCCTATAAATGTGCCGTCATTCGAAATTCAGTCATTTGATCGCAATGAAGGCGCTGTGTTTACAGGACAATACGATATCTTTCCAGAAGTAAAGCTGGGAAAATATAAGAAAGTCAAGGTTGAAGTAGATTTTCCTTCTGTCAGCGATAAGACTGTCGATGAAGAAATCGAAAAAATCCGTCAGGCACAGGCAGTACTTCAACCGCGTGAAGATGAAACCGCTAAGGACGAAGATTTCGTCACAATGGATATCAATATTACCGAAGGTAAAAAGAAATTATACAACGGTAATGATCAGCGGTTCAAAGTCGGTGGAGTAGATTTTCCCCCTGGAATCAATGATAGAGTGAAGTCCATGAAAGTGGGCGATAATGCACAGTATGAAACGGAAGTTCCCGAGGATTTTCAGGATAACCGTTTCGCCGGAAAAACTGTAAATGTTGATTTTACAATCAAACAGATTCAGTTTGCTGAACTACCGGAAGTGGATGATGAATTTGCAAAAGACCAGGGTGAATACGAGTCTCTGGCTGATTTTCGAAAAAAGATTAAAGAAGAAATTCAGAAAGCATGTGAAAATATCCTGGAAAGCCGTGCAAAAGATATAGTACTTAAAGAAGCTGTTAAAGAAGCCCAGATGGATGTGCCAGGTTCTATGATTGAAACAGAGCTGGAACATCGCATTCGTCAGGTTAGATCTCGTCTGGGTAATGACAAACTCACTCTGCCGGAAATTGCTGTAATGGCCGGCAGAACAGTTGAAGATCTTGAAAAAGAGTTCATGGAACTTTCGGAGCAGGCTGTGCGTGATAAAATGGTATTGCGTGAAGTAGCTGAGAAAGAAGATATCAAGGTGACGGATGAAGAAGTGGATGAAGAGTTTACACTTCGTTGGTCCCAGTATATGGCTCCCGAACAAGTTGAGAACTTCAAAAAGAACCAGAATATGAGAGATGAAATTCATGGCCGTCTTCTTTATGACAGAACCATGAAATGGCTTCTTGATAATGCCGATCAGAAGAAAGGTAAAGAAGTTACCTATGAAAAACTGGTAGAAGAGGGCGCCTTTAACAACGGATAAGATTGCTTTTAATAGAAAACCTTCTAAATTTTTAGCAACCGCTTGACAGGGTCCAAATTCTTATTATACTAACCTACAGTCGGCAAAGTATGCCGGCTGCAGGGTAGAACACTCCCTGGAGGATCGAAGTCCGATGCCCATAATGCCTACAATATACGAACAAACTTCCCGCGGTGAAAGGGCCTGGGATGTTTACTCAAGACTCCTCAAAGATCGAATTGTTTTTCTTGGTCATCCTATTGATGATACATATGCTAATCTGATAATTGCGCAGTTACTTTTTCTTGATGCCGAAGATCCTGAGAGTGATGTATATATATATATAAACTCTCCGGGTGGATATTTGACATCGGGTCTGGCAATTTATGACACAATGCAGTATATCCGTCCGGACATACGCACATTGTGTATTGGACAGGCTTCTCATATTAGTTCGTTATTACTGGCCGGTGGAACCAAAGGGAAACGTGCGGCGCTGCCGAATGCAAGAATAACAATGCATCAGCCTCTGGGCGGAGTTTCCGGACAGTCAGTAGATATCGAGCTGCAGGCAAAAGAGATCTTATCTATCAAAGATCGACTCAATGAGCTTTACTCAAAGCACACCGGTCGTCCGCTGGAGCAGATTGAGAAAGACACGGATCGTGTTAATAATTTAACTGCTCAAATGGCGATGGAGTATGGATTGATTGATAGTGTTCTCCAGTATGCTGAGTCCAAAGGGTCCTGACCCTGCTGAAAATATCGAGAGGGGGCACCAGGATATAATTCCTGAAATAATCTCATGGCTGTAAGAAAAAAAGGCGGAGAAAAAGAGAAATTGCATTGTTCTTTTTGCGGAAAAGAACAGGACCAGGTGAAGCGTCTGGTCGCGGGACCTGGTGTCTACATTTGCGATGAGTGCATAGAATTATGTAACGAAATCATAGCTGAAGAGCAGGAACAGGATACCGGCGGAACAGTGCTTACTGATCTACCCCGACCTGCTGAAATCAAAGAAATACTGGATCAATATGTAATCGGTCAGGACACAGCAAAAAAAGCTCTGGCGGTTGCAGTTTACAATCACTATAAACGAATCAATCAGAATATCAAGAAAGCTGATATTGAACTGGATAAATCCAACATTTTATTAATTGGACCAACAGGATCCGGTAAAACACTTCTCGCACAAACTCTTGCACGATTGTTGAAGGTTCCCTTTGCTATTGTCGATGCAACTGCGCTGACTGAAGCAGGTTATGTTGGAGAGGATGTGGAAAACATTCTTTTACGACTGATTCAGAATTCGGAAAATGATGTAAAGCGTGCGGAAATTGGTATCATATATATAGATGAGATTGATAAAATCTCCCGTAAAGGTGACAATCCTTCGATTACGCGCGATGTCTCCGGTGAGGGAGTACAACAGGCACTCCTTAAAATCATTGAAGGGACAGTGGCAAACGTTCCTCCTCAGGGTGGTCGCAAGCATCCTCATCAGGATTTCCTTACACTCGATACAAGTAATATTCTATTTATTTGCGGTGGGGCTTTTGTAGGACTTGAGAAGGTTGTTGAGTCTCGTATTGGAAATAAGACCATTGGATTTGACAGGGATGCGGGTGCTGAAAAGCGTCTTGATCTCAAGAAAATGAAGAGATCGGAAGTAATGGCGAATGTCTTACCGGAAGACCTGATGAAATTCGGATTGATTCCGGAGTTTGTGGGTCGTCTGCCCATTATTGCCACTCTGGATAATCTTGATGTCGATACCCTGAAAAAGATCTTTATTGAACCAAAGAACTCTATCTACAGACAATACCAGCGAATCTTTGAGCTTGAAAATGTTAAAATGAAGTTCACAGATGATACGATTACCAAAATTGCGGAGCTTGCCATAAAGAGGGAAGCCGGAGCAAGGGGACTTCGAAGTATTGTTGAAAAAGTTATGATGGATCTAATGTATGAAATTCCTTCAAGAAACGATGTAGAACAGATCGTGATTACTCCCGGTGTAATTGAAAATAGTGATGAACCGGTTTTGATTTTCAAAAAAGAGTCAAAGCAGTCGCGTGAAGAGAAAGAGAAGCTCATAAATTCCGAGGATAGTCCGGAAGAGGCCTCCTCCGGGCAAAGCCGCAGTAGAGGGAAACAGGAGAAGCTGGCATAAGCCGGCTTTTTTTGTGTCTTATCGAATTTCTATTTCTAATAATATCCAAAAATCAATTCGTTTAGCGAATTCAAAATACATGACGGGTCGATTTCATTAACTTGCAGCTTCTATCATATCGACCCAGCTTTCATAACCGCCGGACAGGATAGAAACATTCCTGTAACCCTTTCCGAACAGATAGACCGCTGCATACGCAGAAAGAGTACCTCCTTCGCAAATCAGTACAATTTCCGAGGTTCTATGAATATTCAATGACGAGAGATTTGCGGGAAGTTTTTTGATATCGCAGTGAATTGATTTTTTAATATGATCTTTGTTATAAAGGTTTTCGGCGCGAAAGTCCAGAATAACCGGTTTGGATTTTGCTTTCATTTTTTTTTGAAGATCATATGGGTTCAGCATTCTGTAGTTTTCACCGAGGCTCTCCAGGAAAGCACGATCCGCATCATGATAATCATCAAGTGCGCGGGCCGGATTATGATCGTAGACTCTATCTTTCACAATAAGTGTTGTCTGTGGGAGATCGAGAACCCTGTTAAATATAACATCATGTCCCAGGCAAAGGCCTATTTCAATTATAAACTGGGCCTCTTTTTGCATAAGTAATTTCGCCTGACCGGCAGGATTGCAGGATACTTCTTCACTGTCAGCCATTGAAGAGACATCTGTCGCTTTCATCCCACCTGTTGTGCATTGAACCATAATAGGGTAAACACCGCTTTTTTTCAGCTCTGATTCTACGTTGATTGCTATATCTGTCATGGAGTGACAGTAGGCGACCCCTACCTTATCATAATGCATATGATCACAAAAATGAATAATCTCTTGCAGGCGGTTCAATCGTCCGGCCAGTTTTCTGCTTCGCAGAGATGCCGCAGAGTCTGCAATAGCAGATGTTTCACAGTTGCTGTAAATACTCTCACTGAAGCTTCGTACACCAAAACAGTCTTTACCTTCGTCTGTGCAGCTATCTGTATTACAAATTGTACAACCCATGACTGTATGATAATCAATGGTAATAATATGTCAGCAACTTTGCAATTACTTAAGAAATTTATGTAAGAATACCTGGTGCACGGGTCAGGGATTTAAATACAGCGGGAATTGCGGAGGGAGGGGAATTCACGATGAAATAAGATCATTCTTGTGAAGGAATCCAGCTGTTTCTTCGGTCCGGTAGCTTTATAAAAAAAACAATCAATTGGATATTATGACAATGATATCTCCCTTGTTCCAGTATTCCATTCCGAAAAACCGCTTACAGGGACAAAGGAGACATTTGGTCATTATTGAGTATTCTAGCATTTAACCAGAGACGGACAAATGCAGCCAACTGCAGAATCAACAATTATTTTTCAAATTCGGCCATTTCTCTTGCATATATCCTCTTTTTCCACCTCTCAATAATCCATACAATTAAGACAGCAACAAAATAGAGGAATGCCAGGGGGGTGGCAAATAATAACTGACTGATTGGATCCGGTGGAGTTACAATAGCAGAAAATATAAAAATTCCGACCATTATATGTTTCCAGATCTGCTTGTGAAATTCAATTGTCAGTATACCGAGGGCCCCCAGCAGAACCAGGACCAGCGGAAGCTGAAAAACAATTCCTGCAGCCAGCTCCAGCATAAATACAAAACTGTAGTATCGTTCCAGGGTGACCTGTGGAACTGTCCCGGGTAAAATCATGTCTATAAACATAAATCTCAAAGAGATCGGCAGAATATAGAACCAGGTGAAGGCCATCCCTGTCCAGAAAAGGAGTCCGGAGAATAGAACAGTCACATGCCCGAGAAAGGAAGCCAGACGGCTGACAGCCGGAGTAACAAATCCCCAGAGTATAAAGAGAACCAGAGGGAATGAGGAGGTAAATCCTACAAGAAGACTTAACTTGATTATGGACTCAAAAGGTCCATAAACATTCATCAGGTAAAGATCTCTGTTTTCCGTTATTTCACGGTAGGGAGTGATAACTATCTGATGAATTTCCTGGCTGAAGACTCCTGCCACAGCAGATGCTGCAACAACAACCGCGGCAATCCATAAAATTCTCTTGCGAAGTTCCTCGAGGTGATCTCCCAGAGTCAGATATCTCTCACGAGGATCTAAATCCTCATCATATTCATCATCTTCATCATGAAAGTTATCAGCCTCTGTATCCGTGTAAGTGGCTGAAGAGGTTTTTCTTCTCTCTTCTGTCCGACTCTCTCTTTCCGGATCAAAACGACCGGTAGCAACGGTTTTTGGGGCCCTCTTTTTCGAGGAGGATTTCTTTTTGGCACTGTTATTTTTTTTAGCAGTACTTTTCTTTGATTTTCGGGGACGTGGTTTTTCAGTCATGGGGAGCCTCAGTTTTCAGAATTATCCCCTGGCATTTTTTTTGGTCTTCTTTTTAGTGGCCTTTTTAACAGGACGATCTTCCGATTCATCGAGCTGTGCTGTTGCATTTGGCTCGTCCATACCTGCAGAGAGTGATTTACGGAATTCTCTAATTCCAGTCCCCAGATCTCTTGCAAGTTGAGGGATTTTTCGGCCACCAAACAGAATGAGAACGACAACCAGAATAATCATCCCTTCCATCCAACCAATTTGTCCAATTCCAAATAGAAAACGTCCGATCATATAAGTATACTCCTGATAGAAGCTATAGGTCTTCCATCGATTTCATTTAGAAATCTTTTGATGACCTTGCTCTGTCACCTATTTTTTATGGGCTTAGAAGGTTTTAGGGCTAATGGCAACAAAGGATCAAAAAAAACTATATAATGACAGGGTCAAATCTTATAAGGCTACCCTGGAAGACTTGAAGAAAAAATCATCTTCATTGAAAATGGCCGCCCGTAAGAAGGCACATCTGGAGGGGTATTACACCGTCCAGAGTGCCATTCTGGGTATTCAGATCAGCAATACCCTGATTCAGATGTCGGCTCTCTCTCTTGCAATACAGGATTTCAAGAATGATTCATTGTTAAATGATGCGCGCAAAGAGCTGGGCAATGTTATTAGCTCTTTAATCAAAGTGGTGGGTGACAATATTGATGACTCTTTGAGCGAAGGGCGAGAAAAGCTCGAAAAAGTTTCCCTTCTCAATCCACTTCATAAGTGGAACCTGGTTGTAGCTATTAAAGAGGCTTTAGATGCTCTGCAGCAGGCTATGGGAACAAATTCCAAGTGGAGATGGTATTTTCCTGATCTCTATTTCAAACTGGCCATTGTGTCTAAAAACCTTGTAGATTTCAAAGAACTGGATAAAGTGAGAAGGGATCCATCTGCTGAATTCCACATGGAATATCAAGAATTACTGCGTTTTGTTGTTCAGGAGGCTCATGACGCTGCACAACAGTTCCGATCCAAGTATGAGCTGAGCACAAAAGAAGTATCCGATTTGCAGATCATACAGCGAATTTTTGAGATGCTAAAGAAGATATACCAATTTAGCGGAAACAGAGAAGAGTTAACTCGAATTCAGACGTCATTGGATGCCATAACTGAAAAAGTTAATATTCTTCTTGCTGAAAAAGAGAAGAAAAAGTCCTGATAATTAAATTAATTTTATGTAACATAAAATTAATAATTAGTGGTCGAATTCGCCGGGAAGCTTTTTCATATCCAGGCAATCCGATTTATCAGCGATTTTTAGATATCTATGAATAAGCGGGATAAAGACTATTACAAGAGGCATATGTATGGCAGTCATTGACCTGACAGATGATACTTTTACGGAACAAACAGCAAATGGAATTACACTTGTGGACTTCTGGGCCGAATGGTGTGCTCCCTGTCGTATGGTTACACCAATTGTGGAAGAACTCTCAACTGAGATGCCGGAAATAACTTTTGCCAAAATGAATGTTGATGAGAACAACAATGTACCTCAAACATATGGCATTACAGCGATTCCCACACTTGTCTTATTTAAAAATGGAGAGCTGGTTGATCGCGTGGTGGGACTTCTCCCCAAACCTCAGTTAAAGAAAATTCTAGAAAAACATATCGGGTGATTAATCAGTGAGTTCTTCCAATCCAAAGTTATCAGTATTCGGAAAAATAATGAAGCATCTATTCAATTTTGATGACTCCGTATCTTCAAGTGATACAGTTTATTCAAAAGATGCGTTATTTGCAAAGGATACAATACATGAGCAGAAAAACAACGATTCTTTGAATATAAATGAATCTGCAACTTCCCGGCCAGAACAAGTTGCTGTTGCGGACAGGAGAGGGACAGAACTCGAACCTACGTCGATCGAATCTTCGGACGGGAAAAAAACTGTGACAAAGCATAAAGTGGAAACTCCCCGGGTGAAAATTGAGGAGCCTTTTACAACTCTTCCTCGTGGTGGCTATTTAATTGAATCATCTGTCGGGTATATTCAATTCGGTTCCCCGCCGGAGACTATTAAAGATACAATGCAGTTGCCGTTGGGGTGTCCTCAGATCTATGTACTCCCGAATAAATTTTTTCATGTTACAAAAGGGATATCCGTCGCCGAACTTGAATTTCCGCTGTATATGAACCACTTTCTTCGCAGAAAGAAAACATATGTAGTATGTACGGAAGACCAGCGTGAGCAGCTGCGCGTTGTTTTAAATGAATCTGTTTTTGGTCCGGAAAATGTCGATGTAAGGTCTGAATATATTGAGAGTGAAGAATCATATGGATTTCCGGATCTCAAGGCAGAGATGGAGTATTTTCGAGGGAACAATACCCTGGATCAGATGGTTCAGTTCGTAATATTTAAAGACAATCGTGTTCGAATCAATAACGTTACTATCCATAAAAACGAAGATGGTAACTTTTTTATCGAAGATAGTGATAAAAACCGAAACGTTGAAATCCCGGGTGAAGTCGGTTTTAATATCATTTACGATACCGGTAAACAGCTTGAAGAACCTTACAGACCTCCATTGCTGGGAATAACATGCCTTGGACCGAGTCATGGATTTGACCCCAATGATAACACGAGCGGGTTTATATTATGGATCAATCATCAGGGGATTATGGTTGATCCGCCCGTTAATTCAACTGAATGGCTCAGAGAATCGAATGTGAACCCCAGGTTTATTAACTCGATTATACTCACCCACTGTCACGCTGACCACGATGCAGGTACTTTTCAGAAAATTCTGGAAGAGGGAAAAGTAACCATATATACAACAGAGACCGTGATGCACTCGTTTATACGTAAGTATCATGCCCTGACACGTATTCCTAAAAAAGAACTGTACAGTTTGTTTGATTTTGTGCCTGTAATTATTGGCAGGACCTATCTTATAAATGGTGCAGAATTTCGGTTCCATTATGCACTTCATTCTATTCCAAGTTTGAGTTTTGAATTCTTCTACCAGGATCAGTCTTTTATATATTCATCGGACCACCTGAACGATCCAGAAAAATTCAAAGAGCTCTACGAAAGTAAAATATTAACAGACTCAAGATACCTTGATTTGCTTGATTTTCCCTGGCATTACAATATTATTTATCACGAAGCAGGTGTTCCGCCCATTCACACGAGAATTGGATATCTGGACAGCCTGTCGGATGAATTGAAGAATAAAATCACGGTCTATCATATTGCGAAAAAGGATATGCCGGAAAATACAATACTGAAAATTGCAGAGTTTGGTATTGAGCATACGCTTGTGCCTCATATTGAATCTCCGAAACATGAGGAAGCCTATCGAATACTGGATGCTTTAAGTAATATTGATATATTTAGAGACTTTCCCATACATAAGGCAAGGGACTTCTTATCCCTCGTCGAAGAAGAACATTTCAAACGCGGTGACTTTATAATCCAAAAAGATACTCCTGGAGATAAATTTTATATTATTGTCTCGGGAAATGTTAAAGTGGAAGGGATGGAGGTTGAAGAAGATACCGATCTTACAGAAGCCGGCTCATCGAAACGATATGGTTCCTACGAATATTTTGGTGAAGCATCGTTGATTCTTGATAGACCCAGATCGGCGAACGTTGTCGCTGAAACGGATATCGTGGCACTTACAATCGATAAGACAAAGTTCCTGGGATTTATTCGTGGAACCGGACTTGCGAAAAAGTTTAAACAGTTAAATGAAATAAGAAAGACGGGAACCTGGGATGTCCTCAGTAACTCTCGATTTTTTCGTGGAACCACATCTGCACAAAAAACCCAGCTTGAAATTCTTCTTGAACAAAAAAGTTATCTGGCAGGTCAGGCTTTTATTTCGCAGGGTAGGAAATTTGGATACGGATATATTATTAAGAATGGTGAAGTGGAAGTTCTTTCTGATGGAAGTGTCGTTGAGACTCTGGGGCGAGGTGACTTCTGCGGTGCGATTTTTGAACTGCAAAAAGAGGAACCATCATCTTTTGAGTTTCGTGCGAAAACAGATGTTGATGCATATGTTATAGATAGATCGCGTATTGTAAAATATATTGCAGAAAATCCCGGAGTATATATGAGGCTCCACTATATTTATGGGTCATAACAGGGAAGCCTGTAAACAGTTGTGATAAAATAAGAAGTATTTTTGCCTCTACGCCGGTGGCAAATGTTGGTAATCTGGAAATGGCGTTTGAGATAGATGGGCCTCTATGATGAGGAGGGTCAGGTTGTATGCTTTTTCCCTTGCTTCATCTGTCAACTCGCTGAACGCGGGGCACACCATCAGAGAACCACTTGAAACGATATTCCTGAGACGCTCCCGCCTTCCCAATAAACCCAAATCATTGGTGGGTACAGTACTTACCTGCTGTGTTTTCGCTGCATTGACTGCAAAGCGGACACCATCTCCAAATGATGCATTCGGATATGTCGCTCCTGATTCTGTATATAGCATGCACTTTAGGTAGACAAACCACATGTTTTTATATCCGAATAAATTTGAAGGTCATTGAGAATATAGCGAACCTCAAATATGTTCAAACGTGAAATCGGACGATCTGTATATAGAAGAGTTTTTACATGCGATTTATCTATACAGAAAAATACTTACCGGAAGTATTGAGACAGACAATGTTTAAAAAAATATTTTTGCAGAAATATAGATAGAGTTACAACCAACTGAAGGGTAGATTCGTTTTGTTTCTTGTATAAACTACCAGCATAAAACTTCATCCAGACGGATAATATATTATTCAAAGTCAACTGTTGTCTCCAGTGATTTTTATACTGTTCAGGTTTAAATATTACTATCTTTATTTAAATGATTAGATAGTAAACATGTTTCCAGAGAATAGTGACCCAGGTTCCAATTGCAAGGAAAACTCCGAATGGTATAGGAACATGTCTGTTGCGAATTATCAAGAATGAATAAACGACTGCAAGTGATGCTGCCATATTAAACAAAACGAGTACCCAGGGGAATCCTGCGAAAAAAGCGAGAATGGTGCCCAGAATGATATCTCCCTGTCCAAGTTTTCC
>JBNKQE010000051.1:0-19322 GCA_050295715.1 Leptospirales bacterium | reverse complement strand
GTTACTTATATGATATATTATCTTCTAAATTTCTTTAAAAGAGGATCTCCAAAAGCGAGAATCTGTATATGACCCACAAACTCCATCACCCCGGCAATTCCGAGATGAACAATTATCCCGCCGAAAATGGATCCACCGGCTGCGGCTATGATTCCCAGTATAAGTCCTCCGGGAAAAGAACCGATAGTTTCCATGAGAGGTTTCTGGAAATGTACAAAACAATAGAGTGTGGCTGCGGGTAGTACAGTTCGCATTCCCATATATCGCAACGGCGCGAGAATAAGAAATCCTCGATAGAAGAACTCTGTCCCTACAAAATCAAGGGCATAGACAATATAGTAAAACAGGCCCGGGAGAAAGTGCGGCCATCCGAGATACCGGGCGGCAAAGGAGGTACGAAATCGAGGATAATAGAGCCGAAAGTCATCCAGAAATGAGACACCCACAATAAAGGGGATCATGATTCCCAGCATCACCCAGTAGGGCCAGAGTGGAAAACCTTTTATGCGAAAGCCATAAAACGGACCGTCGGTCTGCCTGGAATATATCATACCGAAGAGAAGTACAGGAATCATTAGAACTATAAACTGAGCGCCTCCGTCAACCATCCTCTTGGTCCATATCGCCATCTGCGGGGAAACCAGTTTTAATACGGTGGGCACGTCAAGAAACAAAGCGACGTCAAGTGATGGAACGAGAATGGCCAGAGTTAAATAGAGGCCGAACTCTCTTTGCGAAGGGATTTTCGGGATGCCCCTCCTGTAAAAATCAACGGACATGGGAAAGAGAAAGCCTGCGCCGTAGAATATTAAGTGGAAGAGAATGCGTTCTAAAACGAAAGATTTTGAACCGGAATAATAACTGATTACATCAGTCGAATAATTGACACCGATCGCAGCGATCAAAAAAAGCAGAGTCAAAAGGAGTGTTATTGGATCAAACGCTTCTTCTTTCCACTTTTTCAAATAGCCTACAATTCCCTTCACGGACAATTTATAAAAAAAGCATCATTATAAGTCATCCGCTTTTCCAGGTTTTTTTATTGCGTGAGTCATTGAACTGACTGCACGCACACGCAGGGACAGTTCCGGATTGATTATTGAATCAGGAAACCTTGAACTCTTTCGTTGGCTTTGTAAAAAGCTTTGGTTCATAAAACACAAAATCTTTTTTTAGCACAGTAGTTTTCGGAATCAGATACCTTACATTCTGGGCGCCAAAATAAAATTTTGAAATAAGCATCCCAGGTGGGATATCAAATCCGGTACTGGCAACGATTACTGTTCCGGGAAAGGAAGTTTTATGTAAATAAGATGTGAGTTTGAGTCCGGCAAGCTGCGACTCCATGGTAATATCGGTTACAACAAGGCTGTAGTATTCAGGACCCACTGATTTAATTTTATCAATGCCTTCCTGAGCTGAGTAAACCCGCTCCGAGGTATACCCTCGTGCAGCAAAATACTCATCAATTAATGCAGCATATTTGTCGTTATCATCAACAATAAGGAGACGTTTCATGATCTATCCGGTTCTTAAAAGTCCGGATCAGGTTTTCTATACCCTTGCATTTGTGCAAGTGCAAAAGTATTCTGTTTTAGATACAGTTTCTGTTAAATGATCCGGAATGTTACAGGAAAATCAGATTGACACCAGTCGACCGGAACCGATGGTATCATTGGAAAAAAGATCATGTCTATAATACTCGGAATCTCCTGTTTTTATCACGATTCGGCCGCGGCCCTGGTCAAAGATGGAGAGATCATAGCTGCCGCTCAAGAAGAACGATTTACAAGGAAAAAGCACGATCCGGGCTTCCCTGTAAATGCAGTTCAGTATATTCTGGAAGAGGCTGGACTTTCGGCAAATGAAATAGAATACATAGCTTACTATGATAAGCCACTCCTTAAATTTGAGCGTATTCTGGAATCCATTCTGGATGGATCTCCAAAGAGTATTCGGGTATGGCTCGAGGCACTTCCCTCCTGGATGGATCATAAGCTCAATATTAAATCGACAATACGTAACAATATAGAAGGGTTGAGTGATGATGTCCAATTTACATTTCCCGAACATCATGAATCTCACATCGCTGCCGGATTTTATCCATCACCCTTTGATCGGGCTGCTTTTCTTGCTGTTGATGGTGTGGGAGAATGGGCCACCACATCCTGGGGAACAGCTCACGGTTCAAACCTTGATATACACCAGGAAGTCCATTTCCCGCACTCACTTGGAATGCTATACTCCGCCATTACTTATTATACCGGATTTAAAGTAAACTCGGGTGAATACAAGGTCATGGGTCTAGCCCCTTATGGAGAGCCCCGGTATGTTGATCTCATACTGGAACATCTGATTGACCTGAAAGAAGACGGATCTTTCCGCCTCAATATGGATTATTTTGATTTCGCAGCCGGTCTTCGTATGACCAACAGCAAATTTGACAGACTTCTGGGAGCCCCGCCCAGAAAACCTGAATCAACATTGACTCAAAGAGAGATGGATCTGGCACGTTCCATTCAGGATGTAATTGATGAAGCCATTCTGCGAATTGGAAGACATATTCATAAAGTGACCGGCGAAAAGAAACTGGTTATGTCTGGCGGAGTCGCTCTGAATTGTGTGGCGAATGGTCGTCTTCTTCGAGAGGGTCCTTTCGACGACATATGGATCCAGCCAGCAGCCGGTGATGCAGGTTCAGCTCTTGGTGCAGCTCTCTTTACGCACTATAAGATTCTTGGAAATAGCAGACCCGATCCGAAAGGAAAGGATCTTCAAAAGGGATCCTACCTGGGCCCCGGATATTCCAGCGATGAAATCCGTAAGTATTTAACAGACAACAACATCCCATTTAAAGAACTCCCGGACCGAACAGCTGCGGCAAAAGAGACCGCAAAGATCATTTCTGATGAGAATGTCGTAGGCTGGTTCATGGGCCGTATGGAATTCGGACCAAGAGCCCTGGGAGCACGAAGTATCATCGGCGACCCCAGAAGTGAAAAGATGCAGTCTGTCATGAACCTGAAGATAAAGTTTCGGGAATCGTTCAGACCCTTTGCACCAAGTTGTCTTCGTGAAGATGTCTCAAAGTATTTTGACCATGACGGAGACTCTGACTATATGTTGATTGTTGCGCCCATAAAAGAAAACCTTCGTCGGCAGATGACTGCAGAAGAAGATAAACTTTTTGGAATTGAAAAGCTAAACGTGAAACGTTCCGAACTTCCGGCAATTACACATGTGGATTACTCAGCTCGAATCCAGACAGTCGGACCGGAAAACAATCCTCCATATTATGAACTAATAAAAGAGTTCAAAAAAATTACCGGGATCGGTGTCATCATTAATACCTCGTTTAATGTCAGAGGTGAGCCAATTGTAAGAACTCCTGAAGAGGCTTACCTTTGCTTCATGAGGACAGGTATGGATTATCTTGTTCTGGAAAATTTTATACTGGATAAAAAAGAGCAACCCGAACTCAAAAATGACTCTGACTGGAAACAGGAGTTCGAGCTGGATTAACTATTAAAGGTTTACAATCACCAGGAAATATATTTCTGGTTTTACAATCTTAAGGATAAAGTTAATTCGCAAAAGGCGTGTCACTATGAAAGCACAAACGAAATACTACGCAAAATTGACAGGAGCCATACTGATAGCACTTGCTGTCATGTTTATCTGGGAGATTGGCACCCCTCTTCGCATGCCACTGGCGGCTGTGGCCCTGGTTTTACTTGCAATGGCATTTATATCTCCACTGGGGGCCCCCCTGTATAAAACCTGGAATCTTTATTCGAGAATAACAAATGAAGGGATGCGCTTTTTTCAGGGCGCGGGTCTATTCTTCATTATTGTAGGACTTTACCAGTTTCGCATATCTCCCGGCGGTCTGGGAGATCTCGAAAAGCTCCTGGGTGGTCACCTGCAATACGATAGCAGGGAACTCTGGATTTTCGCCGGTGCAGGAATCTTTATAATCGGGTGTATTTCGCCTCTGGCCAGGGTAATATTCGAGTTATGGATGGGGCTTGCAAAGCTGATTCAGTCAGTAATGTCCCGGGTAATCCTAACTCTGGTATTTGTTATTGCCGTAATCCCTATTGCTATTGTAGCAAAGCTGACCGGCAAAAAGTTTCTTGAGAAGGGATTTCACAGGGAGGCTGACTCCTACTGGCTCACACGGGATAGTGTGGAATTCAAGAAAGAACGCTACGCTCGAATGTTCTGAGCAAGTTATATTTCGTGTGCATAAGTATTTCGTCAGATATGAAGCCATTCGCTAATTGGAAGCACCGGTTGGAGACAATTGATTGAGAGAATTGCAACAGGCAAGCTGACATACCGATTTAGCTGTTAGATTATGCATCTGTTAAATTTTAAAATAATTCAAGAATGATACTCCAAAAGATTGGAGTTCAGGAGATTACAATGGATATATTGAAAGAATTCTGGGAATTCATGAAAGAGAGAAAAAAATTCTGGCTTCTTCCCATACTCGTATTTCTCGTACTGCTAATTGGACTTGCCATTTTCAGTTCTGCTGCAGGTGGTCTTTCCCCTTTCATTTACGCACTGTTCTGAGTTAGGCTAGCAATTACTCACATTTCCCTGTATCCCTGGTGTCATGCATTTAAATGATAAACTATCATATGCATTGATGCTCAGGGTGCAGTGGATAGTTCTTTCCTCATTACAAACAATATTACTATTCCTCGCAACGGTTAACGCCTTTAACCAGCAATAGAATTGCCCGTTCATATCCCTTTAATTCAATTAGAGATCCTTTTTACAGTCTTTTATCAGGTAATGCTGTTGATTTTTCTTTTCGGAAATACTGCCCTGGTGCTTATACATCACCAGGACAGCCAAAAAATAATTAGATTTTACTCTCCGTTAGTAGCAACTAAACAAGATTGAGTATATGAAACCTGCCAGAAAATATTTCATTAACATGCATCGCAGACAGGTCCTTTTAAATCAGGGAGTCTCTCTACAACTAACATATACATAACGGTCTTTCGTTACTGTATATTTTGTACAATGAGTATCTGCAGCAGGCGGATTTGCTCCTAAAAAGGTAAACTTTTTACCATTCTTACCAACAGAAGAAACTACCGACGATATTGAGCTAATACCCGGTGCATTATATACACTTCCATCACGGTTTATTGCACCA
The DNA here is from genome assembly GCA_050295715.1 of Leptospirales bacterium. Classification (GTDB taxonomy): domain Bacteria; phylum Spirochaetota; class Leptospiria; order Leptospirales; family Leptonemataceae; genus JBNKQE01. Next base: position 14,146 of record JBNKQE010000051.1, on the reverse strand, counting down.
CATGCAAGCAAACTCCCCCAGTAATCGAAAGAATCTCTCCTGTATTTCCCTTCATAATAACTGGTACTCCAAACATCGTAACCCTGACTGGGACAATAGGCTGTTATGACTGCACTATTGGATGTTACTGTTTTGTAAGTGAAAGCACATTGCCTTGTATTACACTGTACGACCTCACTATTTGATCCAGCACAACCAGAAATTGGATCGTCACATGTTCGTGTTCGTGTCTGATAGCCATAATTTTGCCCAATAGTACAATTTACACTGCATGAAGACCATTCACTCCAGGCGCTCCATCCACTTGTACCTTCCAGTGTATTTGCAGAAAGTGATCCATCCCAGGGACTTTCATTACCGCTCTCATCTTCAGCAACTATACAAAAATAATAAGTTGTATTAGCTATCAAACCACCTACAACAGAAGTAACACTTGTCCCAGGAATGTAGCTATCAACTTGTGCATAACGCTTATCCACAAGATTACTGCATTCAGTTGAATTCGTTACAGGTAAAAGTGAAACACCAATTTTATAGAATTGAGCGTTCCCTGTCATACCATCATCCCCTGTATTATACCAACTAACCTGAATCTGATCCGTCGATATACCCTGTGCGCTATAATTCGATATATGGTCTGGCGGTGTAATATCTTTTTCAACAACGTCCAATGTTATGGAACTGACTCCCATTGCCGGTCCACCATAGCATGTACCCGCATCATCAAGAAATTGAAGAGTCAGTGTATAGAGACCCGGAATATCCGGTGTAAAAGTCATTTCCAACGAATCACTGTTTTGCAGGTTCGCATCCGTAATTGCAGAACCAAACGGAGTTACCGATACAGTCCATTTAATTTGATAGTTGGATACATCAGCTCCACAGGGTACAGCATCCGGATCGCTTGAGTAATTTCCATTAAGAGTTACTGATTCTGCTTGAGGTATACTACCTACAATATCTTCTATTCTTACAACCGGCGCCATATTTACACGCAAGGTGGTTGCACTTACATTACCATTCCAGTAACTTCTGTTACCAACAGAATCGTATGCTCGCACGCAAAAATAGTAAACTGAATTTGATGATAGATTGCCCACCCGAAATCCAATCGAAGTGCCAGCCGCCTGTGCTTGAATATTATTTACTACTTCGGCAGCACTGCTGCATTCATCATCATTATTGATTGGTGAAAATGATTTCTTAATCTCATAGTAGGTAGCTGAACCAGAATTTCCATCTTCCCCGACGGCAGTCCATGCTAAATCCACAGACCTATCATTAACAACAGTCGCTGTTAAATCATTTATATCCGCAGGAGCTGACATATCCGATACACTGAAAGTAGTTGCACTGACATTACCATTCCAGACACTTCTATTCCCACTAAAATCGTATGCGCGAACACAATAGTAATATGTTGTGGAGGGAAGATGTGAAACCAGATCAACAACTTCTGTTGTTCCAGCACTTTTTGGAGTCAAACCATGATTCAATGCCATTGCAGCCGAACATTCAGAATCGGTTTTAATAATATTTCCACTTCTTCTGATTTCGTAAGCAGCTACCTTTCCCGATGAACCATCATTTCCTGGCGCCGTCCAACTCAACCTTACTTTATTGGATGATAGTGCAAGAGCATTAAGATCGGTTATATCACCGGGATTAAAAGTATCTTTCACGGTAACTGATGCATTGGCAGAGAAATCATTGTATTTTGACTGTACACCCGCAAGACCAGGCTCTACAGCCTTAAAAACAGATCCAATTATTTCACCAACAGGTGCTCCGCTCCATGCATTACCGGTTGTTGTATATGAGGACTCAACAATAACCGGATTCCCCTGGAAGCTGGCCATTGCAGAAAAAGTAATACTCTCACCCGGATAGGCTGTAACCTGCTCCGGAAATAATGTATATTTATCAATGACCGCACTACCTGGTCCCTGCGGAGTTGCATCGGCAATATCCGGTATCCCATCTCCGTCACTGTCGGGGAAAGATGACGCCAGTGGTATCGATGAGTCATTTGGACTGAATCCATTATCCACTTCCCAGGCGTCATTGTAGCCATCACCATCTTGATCCGGATTGTAATCGCTGACAAATTTGGGTTGCTGTGCATCAGCAGGAAATACAAACATACCATTTGCAGGTCTGGACGTTGAGTTGCCCTGATCATCCACAGCCATCACCTGCATCTGAATACCGTTAATACCCATTGCCTCATATGGAATTTCTATTACATAGTTCCCCTTCCCTGTTGATTTCATCTCAATTGCCACGGTTGAGCCACCTTCAGGGCCAACGATTAAATAAACACTCAAACTATCCCCATCAGGATCTTTGACTTTTGCTCTTACCTGGTATGGTAAAAAGGAACAGGTAGGTTTAAAATCATAATATGATCCAATAATATTTGGTGATCCGTTTCCTGCAGTTGGCGTGCCTGCTCCAAATATTGAAAATGTCCGTGTTTCAAAAACAACAGAATCTCCGGAAATTCTAGAGCTAGTTCCATCCCATCCACCAAAGATTCTCCCCGAATTCTCTGAATCTGATGTTGATGATGATATAAATCCCATGGAAGCATCTTTATTTAAATTTAGACTATTAATCCGCGAAGTATCCATCTTGATAGATACTGTAACTTCCTTCTTAAATCTATAAGATGGAGTAACTTCATACGAATAGGCTGTAGGGATATAGCCGTAAGACAGACTATTGTCGGAAAGACTATAGCGAGTAATAGTAAATTCTTCCTCAGAATCCATTGCTCCAGGAGGAATCATAACTGAAAATCTATTATCATCGGATGTAAGGACTGCACCATCAGCCCCGGCTGCCCCCCCCCCAGAATTTATTGCAGCGATTCCGAGCAATCCTAGAGATTCTCTATTTTTCGAACCATTACTGTCTCCGTGCTGAAAACAGGAAACCGCAAACATAAGCAATACAGTAAATACAAAATAACGTTTTATCATACACTACTCCTTTTATAGGCATACATTTTCTACAAATAGCCGTCAACTATTTCTATTGCATTGATCAAAATGAAATACAGGATATGCGCCCTGGCATAAAATTAAAACAAGAAAACTCAATTTATTCACACTACAGCTACTCTACTAACATTATCTTTTTGAACATATTTACACGACCATCCCGCACATTTTCTATTTAGAAGCATCTTAAGTTTATTATGATTCTTGACCCGAAACACGATGCAATCCTGAATAAATAACGGATGAGTATCGGACAATGTAGTATTTTTTACATTATAAAGGTAGGTTTTTAGAAATCAGGCTGTGATTTATAAACGTTGAGCGAATGACACTTTCAGAAATTCAATCCAGGATCCATTGACCTAACTGACGCTGACAATTTCTCATATCCAGAGTGGGTTAAGTGGCCACCATCTTCCAGTAGATCAGCGGTAATTAACAAATCAGCATCCAGGCGGGGAATAAAATCGATTGAATTTTTATACCGCTGATTTAATGACTCCGTTGCGACAATTGGCCATGGAAACTCCACATGCCAGGTATTAACAAAGATTAATCGATCACATCTAGACTGCAGTTCTTTAGCGGCTGTTACCATATTGATTTCAGCTGCATCAAGGTCAGCTATATCCGGATTATAATCAGAGAGAAAATCATTTACACCTCCATTCAAAAGACAAATATTATAATGCTTTTGATCCGTTCTGACGGTATTTAGAATAGCATCTGAAGTACGCAAAGGAAATGCATTTTTTTCAACAATATACGGAGAGAGAGTCTCTTCAGGCCAAAATGCCATTACACTGTCTCCATACATTCCCATGCGATTTTGCAATCCGGACAGTAAAAGGTGTTGAAGCTCTAAATCAGTTGCGCTGCCATCAGAAGCTACAGCAGCGCAACCAGTCAAAAGTATCCCGGCAAGAACTGATACGACTCGTAAAAGCAATTTTACTTAATCCTTTAAGAAATCTCTTTCTAAAAATTCTGCTACATGTTGAGCTGAAATGGAATGGCCTTTTTTATTAAAGTGCACATCATGTGGAAATGTATAATAATTATCAGGTGCCGCTTTTCGAAAGTAGGGTGCAAGATTTAGATAGGGTATTTTTTCTTCCTCTGTAAAAGCATCAAGCTTATTCTCGAGTGGGCTCTCTTTCTTTAACCAGGCTTCATTCAGCTTAAAGTTAAACGTTTTACTAACGTCAAATTTTTCCCTGTTATACATAACCTCTGCTGGTATAAATACCACACCAAATCTCTGGCCACGTGACTCGGCTTCTGTTTTCATAACCATGATCACATTTTCTAACTTTTTCAAATAATCTTCGCCTTCGCCCTCAAGGTTAGCTGAGATTTTGTAGTAATCGGGCTCAAACAATCCATACATCAGTTGAACCAGGTCCACTGATCCCAGACCGTATTTACTCACATAGTTTGTTGCATTTTTCACCCAATCCATAATTTCATCGTCAGAAAGATCTGTATCGGCAGAATAGTTGGAAACCATTTGATAAAGCATAAATGCTATTTCTTTTTTGCTTTTTGGTTTTTCTGATTTACTCTGTTCTTTCCAGGATTTTTTCAGCTGTGCAATTTCTTCCTTGCTAACCTTTTTAACGGGATTGGACATTTCCAATAACTTCTGTTGAAAGTCCTTTATAATGTATGCTTTCAAATAATAATTGGAAGTATTGGGAGCAAGTGCGAAAGCCAACCATATTAATAATTTCCTTTTTTGCCTGTCTCTGGTATCCTTATACAATTTTGTTTCGCCCGCGTCATTAAGGTCATTCTGATACACCGCATATAATACAATATCTGGTTTTACTTGATCGCGGATTGCCCGATACAATCCCAGTGCATTCCCTGGACCGTAAGCAATAATTCCTGCGTTAACATGATCAACATTATACCCTTTACTTTGCAGTATATGTTTACTTTTATTTACGAAAATATCGTCTTTTTCTATATAGGGGCCAAGTGTGAAAGAGTCTCCAAGAAATAGGACTCTCGTATTTTCTTTAACTGGCTGTATTTCATCTGATCTAATACCGAGAGAATTAACGTGCATAAAGGAAGGACCATCAGGTGTTTTAATCTGATAGTACCCTGGAGGGTAAGTATAATAGGAACTGTCTACAGAAAACACTGATGCACCTAATAACGCATCAACAACTCGAAAAAATACAAAAACAATAACGCCAAGTATTATATAAAATACTATTTTCTTTTTCACTACACACTCTCCATATATGACAGTTTTATTCTAATTGACACTGGCACCCTGTATTACAGTCAATAATTTCACTCAGATAGAAGCAGAGAGGACGGGGTTCACCAACTTCACCTGTAAACAAATATCATATTGAGGGACATTTGTGCAAGTGCAAAAGTATTCTGATTTAGATACCTTCAACAGCTTTTCTGGATATCCCCTGCAAGCGAGAATAGAGTCCTTTGCGTTGCATCAAATCCTTGTGACTTCCCCGGTCAACAATCTCTCCGTCGGACATTACAAGAATCTGATCGGCTGACTCGATGGTGGACAGTCTGTGAGCAATTACAAAGGTTGTACGGTTCTTAAATAGCCTTTCCAGCGCCAGCTGAACAATCTTTTCACTTTCTGTGTCAAGGGCCGATGTGGCCTCATCAAGTATAAGTATTTGCGGATCCCTGAGAAGGGCCCTGGCTATGGCAATTCTCTGTCTCTGGCCACCGGACAGTGTCATGCCTCGTTCTCCGAGGATCGTATCATAGCCTTCCGGAAAATCTTTTATAAAATCGTGTGCATGGGCAAGTCTGGAAGCCTTCTCCACTTCCTTACGGGTATACCTGTTATTTCCATAGGCAATATTCTCGTGAATACTCCCGTAAAAGAGAAATATTTCCTGGGTTACGATTCCAATGCGCGCTCTGTGATCTGCAATCTTGAAATTCCGAATATCATTCCCATCAATCAGGATTTTCCCTTCGGTTGGATCAAAAAAACGTGCCAGAAGGTCCATCAGTGTTGATTTACCCCCACCGCTCTCTCCTACAATGGCAACAGTCTGCCCCGATGCAACCTCAAGGTTAATGCCCTTGAGAACTTCTCGCTCGGTCCCCGGATAGGTAAATCTCACATCCTCGAAAATTATGTGCTTTTTAAGCGGTTCTGACTGGAGCGGATAGTGTGGATCACGATTTTCCGGCTCCATATCCATAATTTCGAAAATTCGTTCACCGGCTGTTGCTGCAGTTTGCGTTCTCGAATACATCCCTGAAAGCTGTATAATGGGCCGGATTATAAATAGCAGTGTCACAAGGAATGCAAGAAACTCTCCCCCGGTAAAATCAACCGGATCAAGAAATACAGCGCCCAAAGCAATGATGCCCACAGTCACAATGGCCGAGGTAAGTTCCACCAGGTTTGGACCTATCTTTAGATAGAACTCCTGCTTGAATTTACGCCAGTAAAGTCGGTCATTTACTTTGCGAAACCGATCTCTCTCAAAATCCTCTGCACCAAAAGAACGAATTACCCTGACTCCGGAAACGGCCTCCTGTAAATGACCGTTCATCTCTCCCAGCAACTCCTGACTTTTATTCGTTGATTTACGAATTTTTCTGGAAAACAGCGTAACAGGCGAGAGAATCAAAGGAACAGCCAGAGCTGATACTATTAAAAGTTCCAGATTGAGATAGGCAAGTATTGCCAGGTGAGTTATTATATAGAAGAAATTGGTTATAGCATCTCTTAGATTGCTGGAAATCACTGCTGCAACAATCTCTACATCATTTATAAGACGGCTCATAAGCATTCCCGTCTTCTCTTTATAAAAATATGTTAGCGGGAGTTTCTGTGCTTTATCGTATAGCTCGTTACGAATATCTCTTACGGCCATATAGCCGCTTCGGGCTATAAGCTTAACCGTAATCAGTAACAGGATTAATTTTAATATATATAGAGGAAAGACAATAGCTGCAGCCGTAAACACAACCATTACGGGTGAATATCCTGCACCGTTGATTTTAAGTTTCCAGAAAATCAGTGTCTGGAGCTGTAGATTTTGAATGGGATTGAGTCCAAAATCATCCTTCTGCTTGAGTAAATGCAGCATCTTTCGAGAGAGTATACGGTCAATTTTTTCCGGTCCCTCCGGAATGATTGGCCTTGGGGCTGGCAAAAACTCAACATCAGGGAAGTTATTTACAACATACTGTAAAATTTGCCGCTCATTGTTGCTAAACTGAATTTCAAATACAGTTTCGGTGTCCCCGAGTGCATCAAAAAGGGGTACAAATGTTGTGAGGCTGAGGCCATTGAGTACGGCAACAACAAAGGAAACCATTATACCGCCAATAAAGCGCCAGCGATATTTCATTGTGTAGGAAAGAAGTCTAAGAAATGGCCTCATTTATGAGAAATCCCGTGCAAATGCCGTCTTATAGATGAACAAATAAAACCAGGCCCCTTTTGCGGTCAAATGGATTGCCCGATATATTTAAAAGAAGAGCCTAAAGATTTGAGGTTTCCATGAATAATTCTGCTCAAGTAAGTGTCCTTTTACTTTCATTTTTAGTCACCACTGTATGGGGAAATCCCCTGCTGGCAGATGTATTTTCCAGCAAGAAATTCCGTGATACGGGTGATTACTTTTCAATAGAAGCCATTTCTCCATTCTGGAAAGCTGCCGGAATCGGTCAGGAAATAGATAGAAATAATAACAAATATGTAATTGATAAGCTGGCAGGCATAGACTCGGTTCCCTACAGATCTTCTAATCCGACCCTTCATGAAAGCGGCTATAGAATTCGAACCCATCTGGTAAATGAAAAGGTTTCCGGAGCTTCCAATTTCCATTTTTCTTTTATAACAGGTAACCCGCATACTCTCTTACCGGGGAAGCTGTACAGGACCTCCCGTTCATTTGATTATAACGGAGCACCGACCACAATGAGTTCCACCGGATGGCAGCTGGCACTTTTCAATTACAATCGTTCCCGTTTGTGGGAACTGGGCTATAATTATGATCTGTATCTCCTGTCAAAAAACAGGAACCGTTTTATAAATCCTTTTGGTATCCGAATGGGCATAAATTTTACGGCAGAAGATTCAACAATGGAAGGTCCGAGGTTAGCGCAATCAAATACAAACTATTCCGATACCACATTGAATAGTTCAACCTCGAATATACTGACTATCGAAAAGAGAAAATACGAACTCGGACACGCAGAACTGCTGGCAGGACCAAACTATGCACTTGGTTTTGCGGATTCCATACTTCTTGATTTCGGAATTGATTTCATATACGGAAAAGGTTATGGAAAAAACTGGAGCGAATCTTTTGCACTTGTTGACATATCCGGTGCGCCGTATAACGGAGTATGGGCAAACAAGGTAATAGAGAAGATGTTTACGACGGTTCAGGGCTACAGCGCTGAGGCAGGCATTGCTTTCTTTTTTACCGGAGCATCAGTGCGCATATATTACAAAGATGTAAGAAAAAAGTATGTTGTAAACAGCTCAAAATTCAAACGCGAAGGATCGGATATTGACTCGACCGCCTACTATGCACTGACGGGAGATGCTTCTCCGCTTGTGACATCTCAGCTCAACGCTCTTACAAAGAGTCCCGAGATGAAATTTCAAAATCAGGAAATTGGAGCGGCATTCCGCATAGAGATGTGAAAAATGATAAACTTATACAGAAACTCCTGAGCGACAATCAGTCCGGTCTTAAAACTGACGAGACAGGACGCCGCTATTTTAAGCAAAGGCGGGTGACCTTTCGCACAATCCGGATAGATGAACAGGAGATCCACTCATCTTCACTGCCGGGATACGATCGCCCCCTCCCCTTCCTGGATTGGATTGAGAGAGATCCCTCCGCTGTTGAAATACGTGATTTTGCCGTAGAGGCATCAAGACGATTCCTGGATTTCTGGTATAAAGTAGTGGATGTGGGTATTGCCCGTGCCCTGAGCGGACGAGATCGTGAAATCTATCGCGTCGATTTCTACAGACCATCAGTCTACATGGACACAGGTATACCAGAGAACCAAAGAAGGAGTTCGGTACATCCTTCGCTGCATAAACGAATTATTGAACAATACCTTAAATCTCTGGATTACAGATCTCCCTACCGCATTTTTTATATTTCCACCTATATGGAAGGACTTACAGATGATGTAAGACACGTTTTGAAGCCATACGAAAAACTCTGGGATCTGCGTGCACGCAGAACAGATGAGAGAAAAAAACTGGAAATGCAACTGATTGAGTTTGAGTCCATATTTCTTTCACCTTCTTTACCGGGCCTTATCACTGTTGCAAAACTCATACAGTCTCATCTGGAATCTGAGTCACTGAAAGCCATCCGCTACATTGTTGAAAAACAGATGGCAAAACAGATTGAGTCTGCCGACTTGCGAAATGCATCCCATCGCTTCAGAATCAGCGGTGAGATCCCCGATGTTCGCCAGATCATTCCCGAAATCACTAAAAATCCGGGGCGATATGGATTGTCCTCCGGATTCACCACTGAATACAGGCTCTTATCCATTCCGGCTCTCCTCAGAAGTGAAGCCAGACAGGCGGCAATGTATCTATCTATGATTCACAGGCTCGATCTTCGCATAGCACGACTCAAACAGCTAACAAAAACAGGTGAAGGCGATGCAGCAACAGGCCCACACGAGGAGAAAAAAAGGAGATACCAGGAACGATTGAAAAAGGTTCTCGATAAAATCAAGTGGATCTTACAAACTCCCGAATTCAAAAAAGAGATTGAGGAATTCATCTCCATGGCGCTATCGCTGCGAGAGTGGATTACTGAAAACAAGATCCGCAACCAGGGAAATACCCATAATTATCCGGAGCAATTCGATACTTCCGGATTTCACGATGAAGCGCGAAATATTTATGAACAGGCCGGAAGGATTCTTGATACTCTTATGTGCATCCGGAGCCTGGAGAGAGATATTGTGAATCTCTACAACAACCCTGGAGAAATATCGGTTAAAGATTCAAGCCCGACTCAAGAAACTTCCACATTCCATACAGATACGAGAAATGATAAATCATTCAAATACGATCCCCCCGGACCACTGATACCGGACAAAACCGTTCCGGGCAATCCTTATGATGAGCAGTGGATTATTGATCATGTACGTCGTATCCTGTACAGAAGACTGCGGCCCATCCGTATGACAGCGGAAACCTACTCAACGATTGCAGGTCACAGGCACGGAGCCATACCCCTCAACCCGGTTATGAAACTGTGGAAGTCAAAACCGATATCCACGGAAGAAGGGTTACCACGCATCGCACAAAAAGAACTCAATGGACCGGAACAGATCCACCTGCTTATTGATCTTGCAGGTCTTGTTCACCGTAATCTTGATACTTTGAAGCTGGAATGGCGTGGAATTGTAGCCGAACAAAGACCGAATGACTCGCTCTCATCCGTAAAGTTTTTTCTTGTTCCTGGCTCGTGTTTTCCATTACGAGATATTGAACGTCAGGATTTTCCGGAGTTTAGAAACCGGGTAATTGGCGAGAGCCGAAAACCGCATGAGCTGGGAGTTGCCGCAGATGAGAATTCAATCTTAACCGGAGCCTGGTACAATAAACGAAATCACTCTCTCTACTACCCCGTGGGTGGCGATAATGGATCGTTGATTCGAATCATCTATCGCGGCGGTCGCTTTGATGGTCCTCCCGCTTTTTTCTTTGCACTTGGTCAGTTTGTTCATGACACCCTTCCGGAAAATCTTACTTATTACAAAACGGGAACAACAACCTTTCGCCATTGCGTGGAAGATTTTTATAGAGCAGAAGACCGTACTCGTAGAAACAGGGGAGAATTGACCGGTCGTAAAAGGGTCGATAACAGTCGTGAAGGAGTTCGTTTTATGTTTGCGGTATTCTATTCTAGATTTCTAATGGAAGTTCTCACCGGATCCATGCAATTTACTTTTCGTCATCGCCCGACTGAAAAATGGATGGCTGAGAATCTGGGTATTCCCGTATTGCCACTCAGTGATCGATCTTCCATTCGCAATATTAGAAACAGTGTTTTACAGAGAATCGAAAACAGTGCTAACGGAGAAAGCATATAACAAATGAATCATTAAATACTGGACCACTGTTTCAAACGATTCATCACTGAACAAAGCGGTATCACGTTCCCTGACTGCACTCAGTTTGAAAATTGCACCAACCATTGAAACTTTCATATTTGCAGGGACAAATTCAGGAATAAGACAATGTCACAATCACAGCTTGACTTACTCGAAATGGACCTCCAGGAAATTGCCTCCGGAGAGAAGGCAAAACACTCCTTACGGTTTTTCAAAACAGGACCTGGAGAATATGGCGAAGGGGACCGCTTTTTGGGCATCAATGTTCCGGATATTCGCAAACTGGTTCGCAAATACCAGGATCTTACCTTTGCAGAGATAAGACAGCTTCTCATCAGCAATTTCCATGAAAAGCGGCTTCTGGGCCTTCTGATTCTTGTAAGACAATTTCAATCAAAAAAGTCTTCGCAGGAAGAACGCGATAAGATATATCGATTCTATCTTAAACACTTGAAGGCTGTCAACAACTGGGACCTTGTTGATCTTACAGCAGCCAATATAATTGGAGCCACTCTATATCATGGCGACCGGTCCCTTCTTTATGAGTTTGCCGCCGCTGATAATCTCTGGAAAAAACGAATATCTATTATCTCGACATTCTATTTCATTAGAAACAATGATTTTTCAGACACTCTCAATTTAGCCGCAATCCTTCTATATGACGACCATGATCTTATACACAAAGCGGTTGGCTGGATGCTTCGCGAAGTGGGGAACCGGGATCGAAAAACAGAAGAACACTTTCTAAAACAGCACTACAATAAGATGCCCCGGACAATGCTGCGTTATGCAATTGAAAAGCTGCCCGAAAAAAGACGCCAGGAATACCTTATGGGGGTTGTCTAATATTCCCCGGCAACATACAGTCAAACAACTAACCTTATACATTTCTCAATACAGTATACGCCACGAAAAACATGTGAAAAATCATATTTCAAGACCTTCGCAGGTAAAGATTATCATTTTTTTTGCTAACTTGTATTTTTTGTTACAAACATGCATTAGCACCCCATCGCAAATACGTCTCTTAACCCTATATATCTTTTAACAACATAACAGCAAGGCATTCCCCGACCTTCAATTCAATGTCGAAGACATTGTGATCGATGGGAACAAGGTTGCGATGCGATGGACAATGACAGGCACCCACAAAGGCCCCATTGGCCAGATTCCTGCAACGGGTAAGAAAATTAAAAATACGGGTATCACGTTCTGGACCATAGAAAACGGAAAAATCATCGAAGAGAATTCCATCTCAGACACCCTGGGATTATTGCAGCAACTGGGGCTGATACCTTCGAATTAGGAGAAAACCGTGGTAAACCTGGAAAGTATAGATCCATCCTGGAAGGGATTCTATAAAATAAGTGGCATCGCCTGGCTATTAACGGCTCTCTTGTTTGTAGGTGCAGCCCTCTTCATTTCTGGTGCTATTCTTGATATTGCATTACAGTATTCCTTTCATGCTACATCTGTTCTTGGCAGCCAGTACAATATTACTGAGAGCGAAACTTTACGGGAAAGTTATATTGCGATCGCTGCATTTGCATTTGATAGTGTAGACTTTGGGAGTTTTCTATCTGTCACAATAATGAATACAGGAATGCTAAGCATAGGCTTTGCCATGCTTGCAGGCTTGTTTTCTAAAAAAATTTCCTATTTAATAATTACAGGCAGTATTCTAATAATATCCGGAAATCTATTTATCATATTTCCGACCATACCTGTCTTGATATTGCTACTTGGTTTTCTTATAAGTCCTGTATACATGGTTCTGGTCGGTCTTCGCCTCTATTCCATTGGCAGGGCGATTCCATGAAGGATGGCATGCTGGTGGAGTAATTTGAAACTTCAAAAACATCAAACGAATTTAAAACTATATACCTGTAAGGAGAACTACTATGCGTCGCAAAATATTAGTTGTTATATTTATATTGGTATTATTGCCAATTGTTTTCCTGTTTATGTGGCCAGTACCTTTTGAACCAGTGTCCTGGAATCCGCCAGACGCTCCGGAACTCGCAGGTTCACTTACACCAAATCGTGCCCTTGCTGGAGTTAATCGCCTTCTGAAAGATTTCGGAAAAGGCCCGGAAGATATCGCTTTTGATGAAAAGGGAAATTTATATACAGGATTTGAAGGGGGACAGATTGTCACTTTACCAGAAAATGGAAGTAGCGCCAGGGTGTTCGCCAATACCAATGGACGACCCTCAGGAATGGTTTTTGATAAACATGGGAATTTAATTGTAGCTGATGCAATGAAAGGTCTATTATCGGTGGCAAGAAATGGTGAGGCAAAAGTCCTTGCAACCAGAGCAGGAGGGATCCCAATCCATTTTGCCGATGACCTGGATATTGGGCCGAATGGATCTATTTATCTTTCGGACGCTTCCATTTATCAGGATATGGTTTTAGATATTGTTGAACACGGAGGAAAAGGTCGACTTATACGCTATAATCCTTCTTCAAAGAAAGCAGAAGTATTACTGAAAGGTCTACAATTTGCAAATGGTGTAACAGTAGCCAGGGATGGCTCATTTGTATTGGTAGCAGAAACACTTGCATATCGTATTCGTCGTTTTTGGTTAAAGGGTCCAAGATCAGGTGAAGTGGAAATATTTGCGAATAACTTACCCGGATTTCCTGATAACATCAACCTGACTGCAAGAGGTACAGTATTAGTGGCCTTACCATCTCCTCGCTCCAAACTACTGGATGATACTGCATCGAAACCTTTTACGCGTAAATTACTTTTTAGAGTGGCCATTGCCTCAAAAATATTTCCCTTTCTAGAAACGCCACAGGAACGTTATGGATTTGTTATTGAACTGGATGGAAATGGAAGAATAATACGTAGTTTTCATGATCCTGATGGCAAAGTAGCTTTCGTAACCAGTGCTACGGAAAGGAATGGGAAATTATATCTAGGTTCCCACATCGAACCATCCATAGCAGTCGTATCTCTTAACAAATAATATCTAACGAAATCGACGGGCTTGAGAATCGCTTGC
>JBNKQE010000050.1:0-19337 GCA_050295715.1 Leptospirales bacterium | reverse complement strand
GTAACGAGGACTATGTTGGTGTTTCTTCGACGAAACCATGGGTAAATGATGTCCTGGATGAAATGGGTATTCCGTATATCGGATCCAGATCAGATACGATGAAAATGCTTATTGATAAGGCTGCTACACATAAACGTCTAAGGGAAAATGGAATACCACTGCCCGATCAGGCTCTCGTTCACCCTGGAGAGGAAGTTAAGGATGTCGCATATCCAGCTATTGTAAAGCCTTGTTTTGAGTCTGAAAGCACCGGTATCTCTGAAGAGAGTGTGGTGCACAATAACAACGAGTTAAAAAGGCGTATTCAGTTTATCCATGAAACATTTTTACAGCCTGCTCTGGTAGAGGAGTATCTACCTGGACGAGAAATTACAGTCGCAGTTATCGGAAATGGTCAAGAGAGAGAAATTCTTCCTGTTGTTAATATAATAGATTCCAGTGCTTTTACCCATTATCCTCTCGTTACAGTTGATCTCAAGGTTAGAGATTTGATAACGTTTGAAATTCCCGGTGTGAATTTGGAAGAGTCTATATCTTTAACGAGAAATATTACTGATATTCTCGGTTGTTATGATCATATTCGAGTGGACTTAAGAGAGGACCATACGGGGCGCCTGAAAGTTATAGAGGTGAATGGAATTCCTGGACTCAATCCTGTAAAAAGTAGAAGTTTACAGATATATAAATTGTACAACCAGGATATCTCTCAGTCTGCCAATTTTAGTAAACTGATCAATTCTATAGTTGATTCTGCCCTCATTCGATACGGCCTGGCTGTGGTTTCCTGACTGAATTACCAACCAAATAACATGTTAGTTTCTGAATCTGATGATAGTGTGAAACTATTAATAATAAAGAAAATGAATGGAGAGTCTTAAATGAAGAAAGTTCAAATTATTGAGAAAAGTTGCCACAGGGAAGGGCTAAAAGTACAGAGAATGCGAGATTTTTTTCTGGAAAACGGGTATGAACTGATTGAGAACGATTACGGAATCGATCCTACCAATCGGTATGCTTTTCCATTGCAAGACCTGCAAATAGACCAGGAAGCGGATCTTTTGATTCTGACAACCTGTGGATTCACTAAGGCTATCGAGGATGGTGATTTTGAAGCCATCAAAATCATAAACGAACATAAGAAAGAAACAGCCCGTGTTATTGTGGCTGGATGCCTTACTGAAATTTCCCCTGAACGTCTTGCCAGGGAGTTTGATGGACCCAGTTTTGATAATCGTTCTTATCATAAGCTTGATGAGTTAGTAGAACATCGAGTTGCCTATAATGATATTCCGGCTCAAAATAAACTTAAGAATACTGATAACTTCTTTATTTCCATCCAGGAAGGCTGTGATCACCGATGTAGCTACTGCGCTATCTGGAGAACCATTGGTAAGAGCGTTAGTAAACCAATGGAGGAAATCCTCAAAGAGTTTAAAGAGGGGCTTGCCAACGGGTACAAGCACTTTTATCTTCTGGGGCATTGTTCCGGTGCGTATGGAAGGGATCACGGAAGCAATCTTTCAGCATTGTTAAAAGAATTTATTCATATCGATGGAGACTACGATATTCTTCTGGAGGATGTAATGCCCCTCTATTTTTTGAAAATTGCCGAAGAACTTAAAATACTTGCCAGACAAAAAAAGATCCGTTCTTTTCATACTCCAATTCAGTCGGGCAACGATCGAATACTCACCAAAATGAAACGTAGATGCGATATGAATAAGGTGAAAGAGAATCTCCTGGCTTTGAGAGAAAATAATCCTGATATTGTATTATCCTCATCAGTGATTGTCGGTTTTCCCACGGAAACCAGAGAAGAGCTACAGGATACAATTCGTTTCTGTCAGGAAGCTACCTTCAATTCTGCCGCCTGCCATATGTTTTCAGCAAGGCCAGGGTCAGAGGCTATGGACATGGAAGGTCAGTTTGAAACGGAAGAAATTGCAGAACGCTATCAGATATTTCAGTCAAGCTTTGATGGTGCCACCAGAATTGATCCCAACCAGCGTCAGTTTGTTGAGGTTGGATCGGCTGAAGGAGTTTTATAAAGTTTGGAGACAGGATATGCGTGAGATATGGGGCCGAATCGCTGTAGGGATTTACTCTTATCTACGTAATTGCTGTCTCCGCTTCCTGTCAGATGTGGCACTATGAAAAAAGATCATTCAAATATAATAATTGATGTGAAAGAAAGTGAGAAAGAAGTGTCGAATCTTTTGTCCGGGGATCCGCCTTATTCATTGGATGAGTGGAAAGAGAAATTTGTTAAATTCGAAGAAGAGGAAGCTGTTATTGGCGAGCATTCCTTGAGCTGGTGGGTAGAAAAATATGGTCTTCCTTTGCACATTAATTATTCGCCGATTATAAAAAAGAATATTAAAGAGTTCCAGAGGGTCATTGAAAAATACTACCCTCAGACCCATATTCGATATGCTGCGAAAGCGTATTGTCATTCTTCGATATTTAGAATCGTAAGAGATGAGGGACTCGGAGTGGATGTTTCATCTGGTAACGAATACAGGGCTGCAAAAGAGTCCGGTATCGCCCCGGATTTGTTTGTGCTAAATGGGAATAGTCGAGAGGATAGTCTGTTGCAAGAAGCCATCCAGGATAATGCAACTATTGTTCTGGATCATCCGGACGAGTTACCGGTCATTTCCAGGATTGCAGAGCAGCTTGGTAAAAATGCCATTGTCATTATTCGTGTTTGCGGTTTTGAGATGGAACAGGCTACTGATGAATGTATTTTAACAAGTGGTCTGTGGACTAAATTTGGGGTGGAGTTATTTCGAATTCCCTCACTTATAGAAACTCTGTACGATTATCCTTACGTAGATGTTGTTGGATTCCATATGCATATTGGGTCCCAGATTTCAGAAATAGAATCCTATCTATTCGCTCTCGGGAAATTAATAGAAATGGGTCATTTGCTGAATAAATCCGGTGGAAGGTGTCGCATACTGGATATTGGTGGAGGATTTCCTATATCTTATTTGGATCAAGATCAATGGATAGAGTTGATTCAAAAAATACGAAAGGGTTATTTTTCTGTCGGTAAGGGAGATGGTCGTGAGACTTTTGCATGGGCTAACGATATTACCGGGTTTAGTAGTGCTCCTTCAACTGGAGAAGAATTATTGCGATGGACTGGTGAGAAATTCTATTCCGATTACACGGGCGAAAAGATGCTCGAAGCGATTTTCACGGGAGATGTGACAGTAGACAATTGTTCTTTGAATACAGTGCAGGCCTTGAAGGATCTGGGAGAAGTTACCCTTTTTATCGAGCCGGGAAGGAGCATCGTAGGGGAAGCGGGTATAACACTGGCCCGGGTGAATCATACCAAGAAAGTTGCGGTTCACCATAACATGATCATTCTTGAGATGGGTGTGGTGAATCACGCAGGATCCGTTATTCACCCTCTGGTAAATCGATGGGGTATAGCTACCTATCCTTTATCAGTGGAGGCCGATCCGTATGAAGCATTCGTTTGCGGAAATCTGTGCTATAATGGGGATATCATTGCGCGATATAAGATTACTCTTCCTCGAAAACCTGTAAGAGGTGATATTTTGATCATCTATGACACTGGCGGTACAGAATCCCATTTTTTTGCATCCAATGCTAATTCGTTTCCCCGACCAGCTCGTTTGCTGGTTGATGAGAAGGGAAATGTAGAGGAGATACATTTACGTGAAACCTATGAAGAAATTTTTAATTAGAAGCTATTCCATAATGCGTTTATGGATATCGAGTGATATGTATTGATTAACCATTATATGAACATATACTATGTTGTAGTAGGAGTAGTTTAATTTGAAAACCAGTCAAATGGATAATATTTATAGAGCTCTTGAAGGAGTCTCCAGTGATACGGGCGCGGGTATCGATATAGTGAAACTGTCCGGAGAAGAAGATTTTGCTATGTTCTGTACGCGAATGGAGCAGGGAAGGTATGTCAGTGCCCATTTTCATGATAGTGGAACCGAGATCTACCATATTATTAAGGGAGAAGGGATGATGTGTACCGGCTATCCGGATGCGAACGGGGATATAGATTGGTCTAACCCCTTTTCTGTTTCTGAAGGGGACATTATTACAGTACAGCCGGGAGAGGCTCACCAGATTGAAAACGATAGCGATAATGATCTAATTATCGTGTTTGTGTGTTCTCCTTCCCATCTGGGAAGTGATCGAGAAATGGTTGAGGGAATTCTGGGACGGTAATATAAAAATGAAGAGTTTAAGGTTTAAAAAAATTGACGCCTTTACAAACGGAAAATCCAGCGGAAATCCGGCAGGCGTTGTGTATCATAAACCTGGCGAAATAGATGCAGTGGAAATGCAGCAGATAGCAAGAGAACTAAAAGGATATGTCAACGAAGTCATATATGTAAGTAAAATCGGGGATGGAGATGTATCAGGAGATATCGAACTGAAATTTCAGTATTACTCTTCTGAGTGCGAGGTCGAATTTTGCGGTCACGGTACGATTGCCGCTATGTATGACCTTATTTCCAGTGATGAAGAATTGAGGAATAGATCCAGGATTTATATAGAAACAAACAGGGGAGTCTCCACGGTATTCAATTATATAAATAACGATGATTCATTGTTCATTTCGGCACCCGATCCTGAATACATAGGGAGTGATCTTTCCGTCTCTCAAGTGGCCGGAGCTCTTGGGATTGAAGAGTTTGATATTGATGAAAAGCATAAAATTGATGTAATCAATGCGGGGTTACGTACTTTGATAGTCCCGATCAAATCCCTCAAAGTTGCTCTAAATATCCGGCCCGATTTTAAATCTCTCCAGACATTCTGTATTGAACAGGATATTGATATTATAATTATTTTTACTTCTGACGTTTTTCTATCGGATCATAAATATCGAACCAGGGTTTTTGCTCCTCGGTTCGGATATCTTGAGGACCCTGCGACCGGGTCTGGAAATGCAGCTCTGGGCTATTACCTGTTAAAAAACTCTTTGTGGAACGGCCATCCTCTCTCTCTGGAGCAAGGACCTGAATTAGAAAATAGCAATGTAATCAAGATAGATTCTATCAGCGATAAAGGCTCTACGTTTATCCTTTTTGGAGGAAGAGCAACAGTTCGAATCGATGGGAGATACTTGATTTACTAAATGTTCCGGTGTCGAAACATTTTTTGTTTTCAGGTTTGTGTGACTCAAAATTGGAATTTCGGTATGAAGCAATGAAACTGCAGAATCTTACAATGAACATGAAAGACAATCATGAGAATTATATAGAATTTTATAATCGAGGATT
Organism: Leptospirales bacterium; assembly: GCA_050295715.1. Classification (GTDB taxonomy): domain Bacteria; phylum Spirochaetota; class Leptospiria; order Leptospirales; family Leptonemataceae; genus JBNKQE01. The sequence goes on along the minus strand of JBNKQE010000050.1, from coordinate 14,049 downwards.
GAAGATAAAGAAAACGTATGCGGAGCTTTATGAAGATGTTAGTAGAACATTATCTCTGATTCAGAAGCACGGTCTGGAAAAAAAAGGAAAGGTTGCTATAATTAGTAATAATCGATACGAATGGACTCTTGTTGATCTGGCATGTATGTTAGGCGGATATATATTAATAGCCTTTCATGCAAAGGATTTTGAAACAGGTGAAAATGAGATTTACAATAAATACGAAGCCGATCTGACCTTCATTGAGGAAAAGTATATAACGGATGGAATGGATCGTGCTTCTCTTGTGGAAATCGAACATCTAACCGATCTCCTTGCATCGGAAAAGCCAACTTCTGTTGATGAGTTTCATTTTCAATCCGATGAGGAATTTACATGTGTTTTTACTTCCGGGACCACTGGTGAGCCAAAGGGGCTGGGAATTATTACAGGAGCCATTGATCATATTATTGATTTTTCAGCTTCGAAGTTCAATTATTCTGTTGATGATAAAGTAATAGTTTTTCTCCCCCTTTCCATTTTTACTTCGCGACTGTATTTTTATGCAGCCATTCTTATGAGTGTTAATATAATTGTAACGGTCCCGGAACTTGTATTGAGTGCTCTGCGCCTTTACCAACCTACTATTCTACAATCGGTTCCCAATTTTTTTGAAGCTATCTATAACGCGTACCATCAAAAGGTTCGTTCTGCGTTATCATCTCGCATTATTTATCGGTTATTTGTGATGATGCACAGAATCATCCCCCTCTCTCTTCGAAAAAAACTTCATGAAAAACTTTTTGGAGAGGTGATTTCCTATTTTGGCGGTCGCATGAGAATAATGATCACAGGAACGGCTCCCATTCCGGTTCGTGTGCTTGATTTTTATAATCTGGTCGGGATTACACTTCTGGAGTCTTACGGACTGAATGAAACCGGTGTTATTGCATTGAATTCCCTTGATGCAAACAGGAGAGGTAGTGTGGGAAAACCTGTCCAGGGATTCCATGTGAAGCTGGATCAGGATGGGCAGGTTATGGTCAAAAGTGATTACATCTGGTCTAGAGGGTATTTTAATGATGAAGGAGCACTTCAGCAACAGATATTTCGCAATGATGGCTATATTGCTACGGGCGATATAGGATATTTTGATAATGATGGCTATCTGTATTTGCAGGGCAGGATTTCCGAAGTTATTGCTCTTACAAATGGACAAAAAACTCATCCCACTATAATAGAAAATAAGTTAAAGGATTCTCCTCTTATAAGGCAAGTAATGGTGACTGGTAATAGAAAACCCTACCTGGTTGCCGTAGTATTTAGTGGAGATCAAGCTTTGACTCACACGGATCTCAAAAATGAGATTAGTAAGATAAACAGGTCATTTCCTGAATATCTCAGAGTTAAGAACTTTCACCTTGCCAGATCTCCTTTTACAATGGAGAACAATCAGCTATCAAATAATCTGAAGTTAAATCGACGAGAAATTGAATTGGTTTACCGGAAAGAAATAAGCAGTATGTACCAGGTTTAAATGGAAAAAACTCACAACGGATAGGAATATGATAGATCCCGGAAGTGTTACAGTCGGAACTTATAAAAATTTGATGGAAGCCTACCGTCGACAATCCTTTGTCCAGCCGGATAAGGTTGTTTACAGGTATCTCGCTGGTTCAGTTTTTGACAGTGAGAAAACCATTGAAGTTACCTATGAAGAGCTGGATCGTAGAATTCGAAATATCGCACATCTATTACAAACGCGAAATGCTTGCGGAAAACGTGTTGTTCTTGTTTATTCATCGGGTATTGAGTATGTGGAAGCATACTTTGCATGTCTCTTTTCTGGAGCCATTGCTGTACCCGCCTATCCACCCAATGCGTCCAGGTTTTTCTTTCCTCGACTGGATCATATGATTAAAAATTCCGGTGCCGAGATAGCTCTTTCCACTACTGAAACCATTCAGAGTCTTCAAGTCAGTCAACCCGATCTGGTGAACGGGTTTAATCTGGAGTGGGTGTCAACAGATAATCTGTCAGAATACTATTCTGATCTATGGGTTGAACCTGATTTGAACGAAGATACAGTTGCTTTTTTGCAATACACATCTGGTTCCACATCTACTCCAAAAGGTGTTATTGTTACTCATGGTAATCTACTTCATAACATAAATGTTATCGGGGATTGCTTTAAGCCTTTGATGAAAGAAGGATTGTCTGATATTAATGGAGTTACCTGGCTCCCTCCTTATCATGATATGGGGCTGATAGGTGGTATTCTGGCTCTTCCTTTTTTTGGTTTTACAGCCAATTTAATGTCTACTACAGCTTTTGTGAAAAAGCCATTGCGATGGCTGGAAGCCTTATCTTATTTTAAATCGCAAATCAGTGCTGCACCAAACTTTGCCTTCGATTATTGTTTAAAACATATACCTGCTGAGGAAGAAGCAAAGCTGGATCTGTCCCATATGAGAATCATTTTTAATGGAGCAGAGCCAATCAATTACCGATCCATTGAGAGATTCAACGAGCGATTTTCTGTTTCTGGTTTGCGAAATGAAGTCATTTATCCTTGCTATGGTCTGGCTGAGTCATCCTTGATAGTGACCGGTGGACCTATGGACGCCAGTCCTACTGTTAAGGCTTTCAATAAGAAGAGTCTGGAAAACGGGCTGATTGAAGAGGTCTCCATTGATATGCCTGATGCCAGGTCTCTGGTTGGTTGTGGTTCTGAATTATCCGATGGCAAAGTGGTCATTGTATCTCCGGAAACAATGACAGCATGCAGGGACAATGAACCGGGTGAGATCTGGATTCAAAGTCCCAGTGTGGCACCGGGTTATTGGGAAGAGGATGCAAAAACAAAAGAAACATTTCAAGCCTATATAGAGCCGGATCACGAGGGACCCTATCTAAGAACCGGGGACCTTGGTTTTCTGTATAACAATGAGCTATTCATTACGGGACGTTTAAAAGATTTAATCATCATCCAGGGGCGAAATATCAGTCCAACGGATGTGGAAAGAGTGGCAGAGAATTCACATCTTGCCTTTCGTAAAAATAGCAATGCCGCTGTTTCTGTGGAGATAGATAAGCAAGAAGAGCTGGTGGTTATCCAGGAAGTAGATAAGAAGTACATGAAACAGATGAATACTGATGAGCTAATTTCCGCCATACGAAATGCCGTTGAGGAGGAGTTTAATCTGAATCCTTATGAGGTGGTTCTGATTCGTTCGGGCACCATTAAAAAAACATCGAGCGGAAAAATTCAAAGGCATACATGCCGCGAAGTGTATTTAGATAATAGTCTGGATACGATTACGACCTTCTGATATTGGTAGTAAATATATATAAATGATGGTTATTAAATTTGGAAACGAATTATTATTTTTAGGAATGGATAATCTTGAACCTGTGGAGAGATTCAAATGATGGAAAATATAATAGAAATAGATACATCCGGTAATAAATATAGTTTTGATTTTCTTACTTGTTTTGAAAAACCGGTCGGGTTGGTTCTGGATAAATTTGGTGAGGACTTCCAGTCTCTTTTTCTTACCTATTTAAAACTTCTTCAGGTTTACAAGATTGATGCTTTTGACGCTCAAGAATTATATAGTTTTGATTACAATTCCGTATATAAATGGATTGTTAATGAGAAACTCAATCTTCAAATGAATGTTTTGGAGGTTGAGTCCGGTGATATTCATTCAATTATTGAAAAACAGATCGATGCAAAACATCCCCTGCTCATTACTGTAAATCTCAAAGACCTCTACTATTCATCCGCCTATCGAAAGGCTGATTGGAGATATATTTTCATAGTCAATGGATATGATAGGGAAAAGGGAATCTATTCTATCATCGATACCACGACAACCCGGTTCAATGGGGAATCCAGGGACGGGGAAATTTATGAACCGTTTGTCATTGAATATTCACTCCTGGAAAAACTCTACATTTCTTATGAAGAGGCCTATCCTGGAGAATCCTTTATAAGTCATATTGAAAACAAGGAAAGCCTGCTATCTCCACTTCAAAGTTCCTGGGACGATATTTTTAACCTGTTTGTTCAGGGAATGACTGCAGATTCTCACAGGGAACTGGATTATCTGCGGGCCATGCAGGAAATAGCAGGGGAAGATGGAAAAAAGGCAGGGAAAAACAGCGATTTTACTAAAGAGGTAGATTTCGGTTTTGCGCGAATTCTAAATTATAAAGAGATCTTTTTTAAAGAGTTTCTTTATGTATGTCAACGTATGGGGTTTGAGGATTCAACCCTCAAGACTCTTTCTGCAAACTGCGAAAGCCTGTTAAAGAGCTGGGCACGGATTAAAAATCAAAGCATTATCTATTATCAGCTAAACAGAAAACCGGAAATGGGAGACAAGATTGAAGAGGTCCTCCAGGAGGAGGCGGCAATGCGGCGCCTGGTGGAAACTTCCTGGAATTTGCTCGAGCGTTCCGGAGTAACCGGGAAGGGAGATCGAGATGCAATAAGCCTGCATACAGGTATCCCGACGGAGGATGACTTAGCGGATGCCGGTGGGGAAATGCAAGCATGGGATACGTCCGGGCATACAGAAAGCGATTTCGATGACGGAATTGAATCAACCCTGGCTACTCTCTGGAAGGAACTATTAAATCGAGATGTTGGGCCAGAGGATAATTTCACTGATCTGGGGGGACATTCTTTAACTGCAGTTCGCCTGGTATCGATGATAATAAAAGAGTTTGATGTTGAAATACCAGTAGAAGTTTTTTTTCGGGATCCTACTATCCGTGCTAATGCTGATTACATTCGTAAACACAGAGGGGCTACTCGTTATACTCCTATTTTACCTGCTCAAGATCTAGAATTCTATCCCCTTTCTGCAGCCCAGAAAAGGCTCTTTGTTGTCGATCAATTAAACAAGAACAGTATTGTTTATAATGTAACCATTGCAATGGAGCTTCAGGGGAGGGTAAATTCTGCTATTGTAGAGAAAATCTTTCTTCATTTGATTGAGCGGCATAGCATCCTTCGAACTCTGTTCTCACTGAAAGACGGAGTCCCTGTCCAGTATACGACCGATAGTATTGATTTTCAACTGGAGCATAAGACTGCAAATAGGGAGAACGTAGTGGAAACGATTCACGATTTTGTGAAACCTTTTGATCTCTTTCATGGTCCTCTCTTCCGAGTTATGTTACTTGATGTGGATTCGTCAGGGATTGTAGTATTTGATGTTCCCCATATTATTATGGATGGTGTTTCTGTGGGTATCCTGCTTCGAGAGTTTGCCCAATTATACAACAATAACAGCCAACCCCTGTCTCCACTTTCCATTCAATACCACGATTATTCCATGTGGCAAAAGGATTTGCTGCAAAGTTCTGTTGTAAAAGAGCAGGAACAATACTGGATTGAAAGATTTCAAGGGAACATACCTTTATTGCGTTTCCCCCTGGATTATCCCAGACCAGCCATACAGAATTTTGAGGGGGAGACAATCCACCTTAAGATCGATAATCAGCTTAAGGAAAGTGTAGAAAAACTGGCAAAGAAGCATGAAGTAACTCTCTACATGATTCTATTTGCTGTATATAACGTGGTTTTGCATAAATACACCGGGCAGCGTGATATCATTGTTGGTTCTCCTGTGGCGGACAGACCTCATGCAGATCTTCACAATCTGGTAGGTATGTTTGTAAATATGATGCCGATTCGCAATTTCCCCGATCCGGAAAAATCTTTTTCTGAATTTTTATTGGAAGTCCGGGAGAATTCCCTTGCTGCCTACAGGAATCAAGACTGTCAATTTGAGGTCCTCGTGGAGCAATTGGGGATTAAGGGAAATCTGGAAAGCAATCCATTGTTTAACGTGGTGTTCGCTCTTCAGAACATCGACTTTATGGAATTGAAAATTAATAACGGGCTGGTTTATCCTTACCAGTTCCGAAATCCGGTATCTAAATTTGATATTCTATTCGAAGTCCTTGAAAACAGCGATGTTATAGATATCTTTATTGAATACAGTACGACATTATTTAAGCAGAGTACGATTCGGAGATTTGGCGAACATTTTGTAAATGCTTTGGGGGAGATAACCCGTCAGGAGGATCTTAAAATTTCTGAAATCAACCTCCTGAGTGATGAAGAGAAAGAGCAGATCCTCTATAGATTTAATGATACGGCAAGGGAGTACTCCAGGGATGGCTTAATGCATCAATTGTTTGAGAGCAAGGCTGAGGAGGTTCCGAATCAAACTGCCGTTGAATTTAAGAATGTATCTGTATCATACAGTGACCTGAATAAAATAACAAATAAGATTGCTCGCACACTGAGAGCGAATGGTATGAAGCGAGGAGATTACACAGGTATAATTCTGGAGCGATCCGTAGAAATGGTGGAGGGGGTGCTTTCTGTTCTGAAGGCGGGGGGAGCTTATATTCCCCTTGAGCCCTACCTTCCCGATGAACGAATTCGGAAAATCCTGGACGATTTGCATGTGGAAACTTTGTTAACTTCTGTTTCGCAACTTGAAAGAATCGTAGCCCTGTCCTCCGGATTGCCAGATTTAAAGAACATAGTCTGTCTGGATATCCACGGTGACAGCGATTCTCCGGAGCCACAGTTTACAACCGATAAAAAGATTATTGCAATTGATTCGAATCATAGTGAATCGGAAAAAAATCTGGTAGCTGTTAACACCTCCGAGGATGTCGCTTATGTTATCTTTACTTCCGGTTCAACGGGAACGCCTAAAGGGGTTGTTGTAAAACATCGCCCGGTTATAAATCTTATTGAATGGGTTAATCAAACCTTTCATGTAAATGAGAACGATAAGGTTTTATTTATAACGTCTTTGAGCTTCGACCTTTCTGTCTATGACATATTCGGAATGCTGGCCGCTGGTGGAACTATTCACCTGAAGTCTACAGAAGAAGTCCGCGATCCCAAACTCCTCTTGAATTCTCTTATGAATGATGGAATTACGTTCTGGGATTCTGCTCCCCAGGCTTTGCAGCAGGTTTCAAACCATTTTGATAATTTGCCGAAGAACTTTAGCAATACTCTACGCATAATTTTTATGAGCGGAGACTGGATTCCAATAGCATTACCCGATCGTCTTCGTGAGTATTTCGATGGTGTCAGAGTGATCGGGCTGGGGGGAGCCACTGAGGCTACTATCTGGTCCAACTATTTTCCCATAGGTAAAGTAGAACCTCATTGGATAAGTATTCCTTACGGAAAACCTATATGGAACGCAGCTTATTACGTACTGGATAAAGCATTGAAGCCCTGTCCCTTCGGAGTTGCCGGTGATCTCTATATCGGTGGGGAATGCCTTGCTTCCGGTTATATAAACGATCAAGAGTTAAGCGATAAAAAATTTATCGCCAATCCCTTTCTGCCGGGAGAGAAAATGTATCGAACGGGAGACATGGCTCGCCTGGGAGAGGATGGTAATATAGAATTTCTCGGAAGAGCTGACCATCAGGTTAAGGTCAGAGGGTTTCGAATTGAACTGGGAGAGATTGAGTCGAATTTATTGCAGCATGAATTGATACGAGAAGCCGTTGTTCTGGCGAAAGGCGAAAAGATGGAAGATAAAATCCTGACCGCATACTTTGTAGCTGATAAAAAATTTACTGTTACAGAAATCAGAGAATATCTGGCCAGGGAATTGCCGGAATACATGATTCCTGCCAGTTTCGTGCAACTCGAATCGCTTCCCTTAACGTCTAATGGGAAGCTTGACCGCGTAGCTCTGGAGACAGTCAAAGAAGAGACCATTGAGATTGGTAGTGAATACATATCTCCTTCCGCAGATCTGGAAATAAAAATCGCAGAGATCTGGAAATCTGTATTAAAGAGAGAGGAGATCGGTGTAAATGATAACTTTTTTGATGCTGGTGGGACATCTTTGAGCTTTCTCGAGGTAAATAATAAACTCAATGAAGTTCTTCAAATGGAAATCCCCGTCATTAAGATGTTTCAGTACCCGACGATACGTTCCCTGGAACAATATCTGCAAGATCTTCAGAAGGTTTCCGGTTCTGATACCGGGAAAGAAAAGTTTAAGAAAGAGGATGATCTTAGCGAAAACTTTGTTTCAAGTTTTGCAGGTAAGATGCAAGTTTTTGAGTAATTCGTGCTCCTGCACACCTGATGGGACTAATATATGAATAAAGAAAGTAAAACGGGACTGGAAGTGGCAGTGATCGGTATGGCCGGTCAATTCCCCGGAGCTAAAAACGTTAGTGAATACTGGGAGAATCTGATAAAGGGAAACGAATCTATTTCTTTCTTTTCTGATGATGAATTGGATAATTCAGGTGTAAATGCGAGATTGTATAATAGCCCTCACTATATTCGAGCCAAGGGTATCATCGAGACCGCAGAATACTTTGATGGAGAGTTTTTTAACTATTCAGAAATTGAAGCGAAGGTCATGGATCCTCAAATTCGTATTCTCCATGAATGTGCCTACGAGGCCCTGGAAGACTCGGGTTACAATCCCTTTGAATATAAAGGATTGATAGGATTTTATGCCGGATCCCTTGCCAACCATCAGTGGGAAAAAAAGGCGGTTGTATATGCCTCTGAGCTCTCCGAGCAATTCGAAACTTTGCATCTAATTGACAAAGACTTTATGAATTCGCGGATATCCCATAAGCTCAACCTGAAAGGCCCCAGTGTATCCATTTCAACGGCATGCTCTACCTCACTTACAGCAGTTCACATGGCATGTCGATCCCTTATGACAGGAGAATGCCATATTGCCCTGGCGGGAGGGTCAACTCTCATGTTACCCACAAAGTCCGGATATGTATATATGGAAGACCGTATCTTTTCACGGGATGGTCATTGCAGGGTTTTTGACAAAAATTCGTCGGGAACGGTCCCCGGAGAGGGGGCAGGGGTTGTTGTCTTAAAGATGCTGGAGCGTGCAATTGAGGATGGAGATCACATTTATGCCGTTGTTAAAGGGAGTGCTATCAACAGTGATGGTTCTGAAAAAGTAGGTTATACGGCACCCAATGTGGAAGGTCCTGCCAGTGCCATTCGACGAGCCCTTCTTTTTTCTCGTGTGGAACCGGAGAGTGTCAGTTATATAGAAACGCATGGTACCGGAACATTTCTTGGAGACCAGATTGAACTGGAGTCTTTGAAAATGGGTTATCGACAGAATTCCGAGCAGCCCTGCTTGATAGGGTCCAATAAGCCCAATATCGGGTACATGGGTCCGGCATCGGGAATCGGAGCTTTTATCAAAACCGTATTGTCTCTTTACCATAAGACTCTTCCACCTACAATAAATCACGAAGATCCAATGGATAGTGTGAATTCACAAAGCAGTCCCTTTCGTGTAAACACGGAACTGAGGGACTGGGGTGGGAGTGAGGAACCTCTTCGTGCCGGTGTGAATAATATTGCTGTTGGTGGAACAAATGCTCACGTAATTCTGGAGGAATTCTCTTCAGAAAGTAACATTGGAAAATTAAGAGATTACAGTCTTTTATTGTTGAGTGCAAGGTCCAGCGAAGCCCTCAGTCATTTATTGCAGAAATACATCTTTTATTTTCAGGAACGTCCGGATATTGATCTGGAGGACGTTGCCTTTACCCTGCAAACGGGAAGGAAAAATTTCCCATATAGAAAGGCGATCATAAGTAAAGATACTGCCGGAGCAATAGAACAGCTATCTTCTGCTATACCCCGAATGGAGGGATTCTGCAACAATGATGGTCGTATTCCCGAAGTCTCCTTTATTTTTGAGAGTTATAATCTTTCCAGTCCGGGCGTTTATAGAGAACTCTATGAAAAGGAGTCCCTTTTTAAAATGGAGTTAAATGCAGCTATCTCCTCTTTAAAAGCTGTAGAAAGCGAAAATCTTCTTGAGTATCTCTTTTCTTCGAACCATGGGAATTCGGAAACAGAGAATCTCAATAAAAACGGCATATCCTTTCGTGCCATGCAATGCATAGTTCTATCTTATTCTCTGGCAAAGACTCTGGTAAGAGTGGGAATAGTTCCAGCATCGCTGCAGGGGCATGGACCCTGTGGAGAACTTGTATGCGCTCTGATAGGCGGTATAATGACGGTAGAAGATCTTTGGGATCTCCTGCTTTCTGACTCAAAGTCAATGAAAAATATTCTTCAAACACTGGCTCTTCAGAAGGCTTCTATTCCAGTGATGATCAATGGAGGAAAAGTAAAAATTTCGGAACAGAATGCCACTTCACCTTCTTTCTGGCAGTCCAGAGTTCAGGAACTCCATCAATCGGATCATTACGCGAATACTTTCAGAGAAGGTGACATTAGCTCTAAATCAGGCGAAATCGGCATAGTTTTTGGAATGGAACCTCCTGCTGCGATTCAAGATAATCCCTATGACATTTATCTAATTCCATCACAGGACCAGGGCGAAGGGCACGAACAGTTTTTCTGGGAAGGAATTGCCCGGATGTGGATTTCCGGTCTGGATTTGGACTGGGACGCGATGTATCCGCCTGGCAGTCGTAAGAGGACCCCTTTGCCCACATATCCCTTTGAAAGAAAAAAGTTGGAAATCTGATGACGTAGTAATGAAGAAAATTTATCAGGATACAATGAATCAGAACAAAAAAGGAGATCTTCGTAAATGACTATGCAATTATTTTCGAGTATTAACGATATACTAATCGGGATTATAGCAGGTATCATAGGTACATACGCTATGGACATGTTCAATAGTTTATTGTCTCGATGGAAGCTTATTGCCTCAGTGAATCCCGTTCTTCTGGGGAGACTTGCCGAGGGATGGGTGCGGGGTCGATTTATATATGAAAACCCGGCTCAGGTATCACCTGTAAAACACGAACGACTCAAAGGAACGATCACCCACTATTTAATCGGTGCGGTTCTCGGTACACTTCCCGTTCTCTTCATCGTTTTGCATTTCGATCACTGGGTATACACTATTGTATACTTTACGGTCTACGGGGCTGCGACAACGGTTTTCGCTTACTTTTTCCTCTTCCCCTCTATCGGCATGGGGTTTATGGGGATTAAATCTCCGCCAGAAACTCCTATGATGCGAACAGCCCTTGTAAACCATATCAATTATGGACTGGGGATGGGAGTAGCGTTTTATCTTCTGAAAGAAGCTGTCCGACTCATTTAAGAAACATAGCATTAATAACGAGCGTCTAAATAGGAGTATCGATGGAAGAAATCAGGAAAAATGTAATTGGTATTTTGAATAACTATATTCCCAGGAATTTAAAAAAAACTCTGACTATGGAATCGGATCTGATCAATGACTTGAGCTTTGATTCTTTGAAACTTCTTAGCCTTTCGGTTGAGCTGGAAAGTAAAATCAATTTTGATATTATCAAAGCCAGTGAAGAGGTGGATATGACCCAGGTAAAAACAGTGAATGATATTATGGAGATGGTTGCACGTTATCAAAAGATATAATTCTAAAATGTAATATGTTGCTGGTGATTTTCAAACAATTCTGTAATTCATGATCCCGTACGAATATGCAAGGTCAATCATGGATTCACATTATGGATGTGAGGTTTATGAAAAAAAATGATATGAAGTCGATACTTGGATTCTTGTTGAAAAAGGTTCCCGGTTTTACTTTTCCGAAGAAATGGAATTTTGTTAAAACACTTCTGAAAATATCCAATGAGGTGGATTGTCCTCATACGCATGAGGAGATGCTAACTTTTATAAATTCTATACTGGACCTTCCCAAAAATCTGAAGGGTTGTGTTGTGGAAGCGGGATGTTACAAAGGGGGAAGCAGCGCTAAATTCAGTCTGGCAACCAGTGCTGCTGGCAGAGATTTTCATATTTTTGATTCTTTCCAGGGATTACCCGATCACAACGAACCTCATGAAAAAAATATCTTTGGCAAGCCCGTGACCTTTACTCGTGGAGAATACAGTGGAACACAGGACGAAGTAAAATCCAACATTATCAAGTATGGAAATATAAAAGCCTGTCATTTCAACGAAGGCTGGTTTGACGAGACGCTGCCTTCATTTAAGTCTCCCATTGCGGCAGCTTATATTGATGTTGACCTTGCAGCTTCTGTAAAGACCTGTCTGAAATACTTGTATCCCCTGATAGAACCTGGCGGATATCTATACTGTCAGGATGGTCATCTCCCTCTGGTTATTGACGTATTTAATGACGAAACATTCTGGGCCGAGGAAGTGGGAGTAAAAAAACCGGTAGTTCATGGACTTGGTAAAAAGAAATTAATTAAAATTATTAAAGAATAATGTCTGCCTCAGGATTTTCCCTGCGCTGGAATATCCTTTTACTGACTCTGGATTATTAAATGGTCATAGATTTTCATACTCATTTCGCTATAGATAAGATCTATCCCGATTACTGGCTGTCTGGAATGGGAGAGGACTTAAAGGAATCTTTTCTGAAAGAAAAGAATATTCCACTGAAGGATGATTTTGTTCAAAATCTTGTCAGAAATTCTCTGAAGGATTATGACGGGCAAAAAATGATTCGCGAAATGGACGAAGGAGAGATAAGTCAAAGTGTTGTTTTGTTGGCAGATCTTCACTTTGAAGAAGACCCGGATATTAGTAGACTTGAAGAGATTTACCAAATACACTTTGAGCTTCTTTCCCGATATCCCGGGCGCCTTGTATTGTTTGGTGGTGTGGATCCCAGGCGAGGAGATGCAGGACTGGATCTCTTTCAAAGGGGTATCGAGAGTTATGGGTTTAAAGGTCTTAAGCTTTATCCCCCCTGTGGATTTGAACTAAATGAACCCGCCCTTTTTCCATTTTACGAGTTATGTAGCCAGTATCGAATGCCTGTCCTTACCCATGTGGGACCTTCTTTGAAAGGGATGAAAAATGACTCCCTGTATCCCGAGTCCATACTGGAAGTTGCCGAAAGGTTTCCTGACGTCCCCTTTGTTCTCGGACATGCAGCGATAAACCATTTTGAAATGAGCAAGGATTTACCCCTGCAAAGGGACAACATTTATCTCGAGGTATCCGGATTCCAGATGCAGATGGAAGATAGAGAGATTATAGCCGAAAGGATGCGATACCTTTTTGACTGTTGTCCTGAAAAGATCCTCTTTGGTACTGATTGGCCATTGTTCTATTCAAAGGGGTCACAGAAGAGTAATATAAAATACTTTCGGTCTACAGGGATTCTCTCCGATGAAGAACAGGATCTCTTCTTTATGAAGAATGCACAGAGACTTTTAAATACCAATTGAATACCGAATCAGGACGAAATATGGAAACGGTAAACAGTCAGATCAAGCCAGAGAGGATTATGGAACATACATATTCCATTTATTCCTCTCTGGCAATGCTTGCAGGTATGCAGCTCGATCTTTTTTCATTTATTGAAGGTGAACCTAAAAGTGCAGCGATCATTGCACGGGAGTTACAATTGGACGAGGAGAAACTCGAACCCCTTTTGTATGCTCTTGTTGGCTCCGGGTTATTGACGATAAATGGCGACCTCTTTTCCAATTTAGAAGAAAGCAGTGCTTTTCTGGTGAAAGGAAATAACACGTATTTAGGTGGGGCTGCCCCTTTTTATGAAACCCTCTGGAAGGCAGCAATGAATACTGCAAAAAGTGTAAAAACAGGAAAACCCCAATCACGAATTGATTATGGAAGTGCTTCGGAAGAATTTATCAGTCAGGAGATTGCTTCTCTTTATCCGGGAACAAAGGAAACCGGAAAGACCCTGGCCCGGCGTCTGGATCTGAAACGATACTCCTCCTTGCTGGATGTGGGAGGGGGGAATGGAGGAATTGCCATTGGCGCCTGTCAGTCTATCAAACACCAGCGTGCCGTCGTTGTTGACCTTCCCGATGTTGTTAAAGTGGCTACTCATTTTGTAAGGGAAGAATAGTCTCTTGGATTAACGGGAATGGAACACATACCCACTTCTCCTCAAGATATATTTTCATAGGAATTCTGCTCCCACCGATTCCATCATTCTCAAAGAACACAGCGTGTCGTGTTTCCATGATTTTAACATAATTATTTGGACAATAAAACCGATATCTCTTCGATCTGTCAGGATAGCCAATA
>JBNKQE010000049.1:0-19542 GCA_050295715.1 Leptospirales bacterium | reverse complement strand
GGCTGTTCTTATATTTCCATAAACCCGTCCGGAAGAGAGCATTTCAAGCTTGTTCAAAGCCTCAATATTTCCGGTGACCTCGCCACCAACAACGACAGTTCCTGCTTTGATATTTGCTTTTACCGTAGCTGTCTCTCCAACAAGTAGAATTCCGTCGGTGATAATTTCGCCTTCGAAGTAACCATTGATCTGCAATGGTTTATGAAACTCCAGAATTCCATGGAAATGGGTCTCTTTCCCAAATACTGTGGAAATCTCACCGCCTTCGGTGATGCCGGGCATTGTTGTTTCTTTCTTTTTTGCCATGTTATAAAGGGTCCTGTTTTATGCTTGGGACGATTACTTGGTTTTCATCACAAAAACACCATCCCAGTTGTCATCGGGCGGAGTCTTTTTGTAAAGCTTACACCTCTCCAGGTATAACTTTGAGGGGCCATCATCCGGGTCTATTTTCAGAGCTTCTTTGAACGCAGCCAGAGCTTCATCCCATTTGCGGCTTTTATAAAGGGTCAGGCCTTCATTGTATTTTTCAAGAACTTGAATCTGACTTTCGGTGATCATAGTAGCCTCCGTTGGTATAGATTCACCGATCCAGAAATGATGGCAAGACATATTCACACTTTTAGTTTGTAAGATGCAACGCTACCAGGCATTTGGTTCAGGAGGTCCTTTTTATGTATACAGCGGGTAGTAAATATTTTCAGACCCGAATCCGTAGATACGGAAAGATTAAGGGAAGACTGGAAGTCCGAAGACTCTGGTTATCAGCTTTCAGAGTGCTGGCTTTTACAGGCATTATTATACCCCCGGTAGCATCCTATTATTTATTGACCGGCGACAAATTACAGGAATTGCTTCTGACTTTTCCTGGAATAATCTTATTTGCCTGGGTCCTCCGGCTGTATGGTAAGATTTCAGCAGAAATCAGAAAGATTGAGTCATTGCTGGCGCATTTCAGGGAAGGTGAGAATCGTATTCAAGGAGACTTTACCCGGAGAAAAAAAACTTATACTCCCGATAATGACGAAGATCATCCGTTTGCATCGGATCTGAATCTGTTTGGAGAATACTCATTGCATTCCATGCTTGACAGATGTCTCACCGAAAGTGGCAGCAAGAAACTTGCAGATAGCCTCTCTGGACAGATAGACTGGAGTCTGGATCCCGATGCATATGAGCAGCAAAAAGAAGCTGTCAGGGAGTTTCAACGAAGACGTATTTTGAGATCGCGGCTGGTTCGTGCTTCATCCATTATTAAAGAGGGAGAAGGGGAGTCGCAGGCACTTCTTGATCTAGATAAAAAAGATATTCCAGCAATGCCTTCGCCTGTAATGTTTGTGTCACGGTTGCTTCCACCCATAACCTTTATTAGTATTGTATTGTTCACTGCTTTCGACATTCCTCCATATTTTATGCTAACAATTCCCGCACAGTTCCTTTTATACATGGTGGGCGTTTTCTACTGGGGAAAAACAGCTTTGTATTTTGACCGCGCTGTTGAATCCCTGGAATTATCGGCACGTCTTTTCAACATTATTCATGATTCTGCATTTCGATCCAGGTTATTGGATGATCTGCCGGCAGTCCGAGAAAAACCAGGTAAGATTCTCGGGAGGCTTGCCTTTTCAGGCGGGTTATTTCAGCTTCGCCGTAATCCTCTTATACATTTCCCGCTGGGTGTAATTACACTTTTTGAGTTCTATGCCATGGGAAATGTAATTGCCTGTATCGCTGACTGGAGAGGAAAAATCTCGGGGTGGATGGAGAATCTTGCGAAAATTGATACTCTCTTTTCACTTGGAGTCTACAGCGATGAATCTCCCGGACTTGTGGAAGCGGAATTGATCACAGAGGGCTCTGACATAATCAGGGGAGATTGTGTAAACCATCCGCTTATCCCTCTGAGTCAGCGTATTCCCAATCCTGTCCATTTTAGCTTGGATGAAATAAGACTTATGCTGATTACAGGATCAAATATGTCGGGAAAATCCACATACCTTCGTACAATAGGAAGCTGCCTTGTACTTGCCGGTATCGGATGCCCGGTCCCGGCGAAAATGTTTGCATTTCGACCTGTTAGAATTTTTACATCCATGCAGCAAAAAGATGATCTGCAGCACTCGGTTTCACTTTTTTACAGTGAGGTTCGCCGGCTCAGCTCCCTGCTTGCGCAGCTGGATGTCAATGACCCCAGACCGGTTCTTTTTATCGTTGATGAGATGTTACGAGGAACGAATAATAGAGAGAGATTTATTGCATCCCGTCATGTTATACGTAAATTGTATAATCGTGGAGCATTTGGCCTTGTCGCAACACATGATCTTGAATTGTCAGCCCTCTGCAAAGATGAGTCCGGGATTCACTGTTATCATTTTTCCGAGTTATCTGGAAAAGAAGGACTCCATTTTGATTATCTCATTAAATCCGGACCCGTTACAACCTCTAATGCTTTGAAAATTCTGCGAAGCGAGGGTATAGATATATCTCTTGAAGAGGATTGAAGTCCGCTGCTTTTGGTCCGGTCTTGGCTGGAAAATTTCGGACAGATAAAGTAAAAAGAAAAAAGAACTTGATTCATCCGTTTCCTGGAGAGATATAAGATTGATACCGGGACCGATGATTCACTTCACAGAATGATTGTTCCGGATAAATATTCTCGGGTGGAATGAATGCGAGTTCATAGATTGCGCACTGGCAACCAGGCTACAGAATCACTGGCAAGTCGGTTAACTATAATCCTTAACGAAAAATATGAGGACGCTTATGTTCTGGAGAAAGGCGGCAACGTAATACTTCCTGGTGCAGGGCGTGTTTATCCTGCTGATATTACTCTTTTCTTGAACAAAAATTCAAGTAATTCGGTACCGGATTTTATTGCTCATGTCGATGCTCAGTCGTGTGGTAATATGACCGATTTTTCCGATTGGATAAAAGATTTTGGAGAGGCCGGTGTTAAAGAATTCTGGTTAATTTACCCAAGAGACCGCATAGTTGTGAAACGTCTTTTGAATAACGAAGGTATTTTTGGAAAACCCGAAATATATTCTGAAGAGGATCGTATTCCTGTGAGCAGTGTTCCAGAATTATCTGTGATTGGAAGAGAACTTTTTTACGGAGCCTGAGTTAGATCTCCGGAGGCATCCATGACCATAGATATAGATCAATTGAACGCCGATATCAAGTATAATTGCAATATATCAGATTCATTATACTGGGGTTACCTGTCACTCTGCAGTATGCTCGGACGTCTGAAAGATCTTTATTTACATGAACATGGACTGCTGCCCTGGGAACCGGTAGAAAACAGTGTGGTTCTTGACTGGATTACGTCCAGAGAAGAACTCTGGGAAACCATCGAGAATGAAGATTTCAAAAACCTGACATGGAAAGGGAAAAATTATAATCCTTTTGAAGCAGAGCAGTTAAATAAAATACTTATGCCGTCAGGGTATGTATATGGCGGCGGGTATGCTACTCTGAACAAACCTGTTTTTTTTCTAGGTGAGCTTGTGAAATCGTACGATCTGAATGGTTTTCAGGTCATCATATCGGGTAAAGAGCTCTCCAGGGAATTGACACCTCCTTTTGCCATGCATCGCGGTGGAACAATACATATTCGTCGTGAGCCGTTCATACATTTCCTTCATTTTAAGTACAGGGATATGTCGTTTGGAAAGGGTGGTGATGTTCTTCAGGAAGCCTTTCGTGATGCCGGACTCTCCGAAGAGAGACTTTCCAGCAATGAATTGTCCAGACGATTTGGGGATCTGGCCGATAAAACCATACCCATTATTCTTATGCATGAAATTGGAGAGGCGCTGAGTGCCAGAAATATGGGCAGCAATCATACTCTCTGGGTTGAAATGGTCAGCACTGCTGCTGATAAGATTACAGAACTCGGACTGCGTGCTATCAAGGATATGCTCGCAGATACTATAGAGGGAGGGACCATACACTCTATAGTAACCTCGAAAGACCGCACCACATTTCTATTTTATGTATCCTTCTTCGATGATTTACGCAAGAGAATGTTTTCAGATTTTTATCATGAGTTGCGAAGAATGGCAGCCCGAGAATCCTTTTCAGAAGGTGATCTGGAAAAGCTAAGGATCAAACAGTTTGATAGTGTCTCGGAATTGCTCAACAGAGTGATGGAGATTCCTGCAAGAAATATTGAGTGGGCAGTGCCTGTAAAAGAGTATGTTCGAACCATGACCGGATAAGGAAGTATCCGCATTTCAATACAGTAATCACGCATACTGTACAATATTATAAATATCTCTGGCATGACGTTATGTATTTTCTGTGCATTAATGAAAGCCGTTTTTTTTGCGTTAGATCTCTTTTGTGGAAATAAAACTCTTTTATCCAGGATTGATCGGATTTTTGCATGAAATGCCGATAATAGATGAGGAATGTTGCGCATTCAACGTAACTGATACCCGGAGTATTTTACAAAAATGAGATCATTGCAAAAAAACCTTATTTTGATTTTTTTAATTCTCAGTATTGTACCGGTTATTATAATTAATGGATTACAGTTTTTTACCTCAAGGGTTATTCTCAGTGAACAGTTAATGCATCGCCTGGAGAGCACTGCAAGATCCCGGTTGAATATTCTCAACCACCACCTGGAAATGGTGGAGCGCATGGGTAAATTCATGTCAGAAACGGCAGAGATCAAAGACTTTGCCATTGGTGTGGCGAATAACAATGTATCTGCAGCTACCCGGGATAGGGCCTTTCGATTCCTCAGAGCCTATCAAGAAACTCACTGGAATGTATACCATCATATAATGATCTCCAATCCCGATGGTGAGATAATACTCAGTCCCTGGCATGGGAAACCCGGGAACAATCATATGGGACAGAATATATCGGCTTCGCCTTTTTTTAAGAAGGCGTTAAAGAGTCCTGTTATAACAGATTTTTTTGGCTTCGAAGAGAAAGATCACTTTCATCAATTACACATGTATCCGGTAAAAGATGATTCTGGCCGAACGGTAGCTGTTCTTGTATTTGAGATTGAGCTATCATTTCTTGATTACGTTATGCAAAATGAGGAATCCCTGCAGAAGGGGGAGAATGTTTATATTTCCACTCTGGATCTTGTCAGGGTTGTAAAAAGCAAGGCTGATTTAAAGGAAGAGATGACGCATCACGGAATCAAAAAAGCTGTGGAAGATGCTTCTCACTTTACTGTTGGTCTTTTCGAAAATGAGAATGGTAAAAAGGTATATGGCGCTTATTTAAGGGATAAAAATTACCCCTGGGTTATCGTCGTTGAAACAGATGAATCGACAGTTCTGAGAAGTGTTGTGAAGCGATTGAGCGAAACATTTGTTATAACGGTCAGTGTGTTTTCCCTTATATTCATATTGCTTATGATCGGCACTCGCTGGATGCTTCGACCTGTTCGCAGGTTAATAGAACGCTTTAAAGAACTGGCAGAAGGAGAGGCTGATCTTTCTGTTGAAATACACATACAGGATAATATAAAAGAACTCAATGAATTGACCGGGTATATGAATAAATTTCTGGTCAGAATTGGAGAGCTTGTATCTGAGATTCAAAATACCTGTTCCCTTACATTCAGTTCCACGAGAGCTCTTGAGGATGATTCCGATCGCTTCAAAGCAACGGCGCGTGAACTTGCGATGTCTCTGGAGACATCCTCTCTTTCACTTTCGCATCTTACTTACTCTGTGGAAAATGTTACATCTCTTGTAACCGATCAGAGTAAAAGTATGGAAGAGAACATGACGGACATTTCGATTCTCTCCAGCTCAATTGAATCAATAAATGAGAGTATGCAGCAACTGCGTTCTATCAGTGTTAACACCAGCAGTCTCGCTAAAGAGGGTGAATCAAGAATCAAAGATGTAACTTCTGCAATGAATGAAATACGTATCTCCAGTTCGCATATTTCTGAAATTGTCGGTCTTATTAATGATATATCCGATCAGACAAATCTTCTCTCCCTGAACGCCTCCATTGAAGCTGCCAGAGCAGGCGAAGAGGGCCGTGGTTTTGCTGTTGTGGCAGAAGAGATTTCAAGACTGGCCGATCGTACCGTATCGAGTGTCCATGAAATCAGGGACCATGTTACAAACACAGAAGAAGCAGTGGGGAACGGAGTTCTAATCGTGGATGAAGCCTCTGTAAAACTGGTGGAGGTCAGAAACAGTATTGAGAGCCTGGAAAGGCTCGTGCAGAGTATTACGGACACTGTGGAACACCAGACGGAAAGGACTACATCCGTCAGCATAAGAACAGCTTCTATTGCAAAACTTGCCGAAGATATCAATCGTATATCGGAAGAACAAAAGAAGATGACATTGGATGTGAACAGTGCAATTCAGGAAATAAATCGAAAGATGACAGTTTTTTCATCCATATCCGATGAAATAGCCGAAATGGCTCAGGAGACCTCTGACACTCATAGCAGATTGAGTGGACTTGTCGGTAAGTTTACAGTTTAGAGTGGATAAGTAACTGTTTACACAGTTCCTGGCGGTTGTCTTTCGCCAAGATACATGTCCATAAGATGAAAGAATACTGACGAGTCTTTAGCCCTGGATTTTATATCTGATAAAATTTCAGATGCCTGGGGTTCACTTTGTATTCTTTCGTCAAGGCTTTGCAGATCTTTCAGATAGTGCTCCAGCATGGGGAGAAATTCGTCACAGCTTGCGCGTGTATTCTGATCGGAGATTGCATTTTGATTCCTTAAAATATTTATAATTTCAATGGCTTCCTTTTGTTTATCGTGAATGCTTATAAGTGAGAGATCGCTTGATCCAGCTGCGGCCTGTTTTTGCAGGGCGCCGAGCTCCTTTTGTATGGAAGGCCAGAGTGTGCTGAGTTCTCTGTATTTATCCCGGAAGAGTCTGGTAATGCGGACTTTATTGCTGGATTCATCCAGTTCATACAGGAGATCTCCGCATGAAGTGCAGGCGACAATAGCGCGAAGGGCATCTTCCCTTAGCTCATTGGGTTTTCCACAATTCTCACATTTCAGTTGGACCATATTCATAAACAGATAAAAAAATGATCATAGCAGATGACAATCATAATTCAGTTGTATCAAGATCAGGATGTGTCTCCACGGCATTGTTCAAGTTTTCCCAGGGTAAATCTGGATAGCTGTTTTTTAGTATATCCATTCGCTTTTCCGTCGCCCTTAAAAATTTTCTATGTGATTCAGTTCCCGGGAATCTGGGTCTATGGTTGAGTGCCTGTAATAATCCATGAATTTCTGCAACCAGCCTGTGTGTTTCCGGCGTTGCCGCTGATTCAAGGAGCTTTTCCCAGATATACTCGATTGCAGCTGTTGATATATGGATCATATCATCTGTGTAGAATCGATAATCGCGAAGTTCATCATTTACAATTTCAAAAGCAGGAAAGTATAATACACCATCGAACTCTTTTTCAAGTTTGCGAAAAGCTACAATAAGGGACGACTTGCTCAATTGATTTTCTACAAGTCCGTCTTTGAGATGTCTTACAGGACTGACAGTAAGAATTACACGGCGGCTGGAGTCGTTTTTAAGGTATGACTGTATCTCGTATTTAAGCAGATCATACGACTCCTGTGGTTCCAGCATATGCATGCGAAACTCTTTTTGAGGAAATTTATGACAGTTGCTGACTGTTTCGCCGGAGGTTATCTTCTGGTATGTTCTCGATGAACCGCCGGTAATTATCAAATTCTTACTGGATTTATAACTCACGACAGCGTGTTTGTATACACTGTTTATCTTATCCAGACTGCTCTGCAAAGATATATCACTGAAAGATCCGTGATGCATCCAGCTAAAGTAGAGACCGTTGTTATATGCAAGCTCCTCAGATTGAAAAAGAGCGAATTCACGCAATCTTTTTAATGAGTTTGCAATGGAAGCTGGATTGTATATTATTCCAAATGGATTTTTGCAGACCGGAAACAGGTAGTTTTGAAGTTTTGTTCCAATATGTTCAGAGAAGCAAGAACCAAGAAGCAGGGTTTCTCTATTATGGCTCAGAAATATCTCGGCCGGAGGGTCCACTTTTGTGCGAAAAAGTCTATCAATCATTTGTATTAAAGCGATGTCTCTTGTTCATGCGGATTACTCTCGTCGTGACCTTCAGGAAAGTTTTCGATCTTTCCTTCTTTTATTTTATATGCCTTGCCAAAGCCAATTACTGCGAGACCATCAAGAGGAGTTAACTTAAAGATTCGAAAATCGGGCATGCGGCGAAGTAGTTGTATAAGTTCACCGAACCGGTTTTCAAGCAGATTTGCTGCTTCAGTCCACAGGGAGTCCTCTTTATTGACAAGGTGTGCCTTGCACTGATAGGTAACTCGTTTTCGCGCAAATATCGTATCGCAAGTGCTTTCATCCTCTACGAGCATTACTGATACATCACCGGTGTGAAAAAGATTGGAAGTATGAGTTGCCAGTCCACTGATCATTATATAGAAATCACTTCCGGATTGAACAAATGGTGCGTAGCTTGCATTGGGCAGCCCATCTTTACTAACTGTAGCCAGATGGAGACTTCCGTTTGCATCAGTAAATTCTTTAATCCAGTTCTGTAGATCTGCATCTTTCGACATCATTTATAAATGATGTATATACAATGGAAAAAAGTCAAGACTCTAAACTGAGGTGTATCAAGAAAAATCGCATGAGACGAAATGATCGGATTGTCATAAAATTTCTGCAAAATTGCTTGAGAAAATACAATTGCCTTTCACTATACACATGAAAATGTTCCGTAGATTTGCAGGTCCGTCAATGCAAAAACCAGTAATCAATAAACAATTAGAATCACAAAACAAGACAGTGATTTTTTATTATGGATGCCAGCATGAATTATGATAAAGACTATCTTCAAAATTATCTGGAAACCCATATTCCCATGTTTACCCTGATGGCAATGGAGATACTCAAGGCCGATCAAAATAGTGTGGAGTTTAAAGCTGCCTCTGCACCGAATCTAAATGATAAAGGGACCATATTCGCAGGCAGTGTCTACTCTGTTGCGGTCCTTGCCGGATGGTCCTATATATTTTTACGAATGAGAAATAATGGGATCAAACAGCAGCTTGTAATCTATACGGCTGATATAAAATACAGGCGTCCCCTTATCGGAGAATTTTCAGTAAGAACAACTCCGGTAGTTGATGAACAGTGGAGCGGTTTTAAAGAGGATATTGATACAAAAGGGAAGGGCTCTCTTACATTGCAGCTTGAAATTGTCTCGGGTAATGGAGAAATCGCTGCTGTATTTCAAGGAAAATATTATGCCATTCCCGCCTGAATTCTATGAATGTTTGACAGAATTTACCGGCACAGATAAAGGACTGAAATCCGAGATCGCCCGGTATGCACAATTGACCGATGAAGATCATTTATGGATTCCATTATTAACATCATGGGAGAATTAAACTTCTTAAATATTATACTTAATGCTGGTATTATTGAGTATCCCGAACACGAAAAAGATTACAAAATTAAAGACATTAGCAAAGTTAAAAATCTTATTGATTGAAAAGAAAGAATGCAAAATGGGATTTCAAAAAGTGCTTTCCTGTCAGGGATGTGGTACACTTTCATAGGTCTTATAGTTGGTTTTGTTGGGCCTGGGTTGGATGCTATAGGTGTTTGCCTTACAATTAATAGTAGTTTATATTCAATATTATTTTAGCGAACCGCCTGTTTGCATATTAGTAACATGCACTATGAGGGATAATTGTAAAGATAAATGATGCGATACGATTTACAGGTTTATCAAAAAATTGGATAACGTGAGTTCTTAATAACCTTTTCCAGGTCTTTTTTTATAAGAGGGAGCGAATTTATAACCTTCTTTCTATTTATTCCGGCAGTATTATATACTGTTTGAAGCTGTTCAACATACACCGCTCGTCTCATTCCTGCCAGAATTGTCTGAGGACATTGTAAAGATAGCAGTGTTTCCAGATTTGCCAGAGAGAGGGGAAGTCCCTTTAATTCCGGGAGACGTTCGGTTATTACCCTGTTCATTTTTTTAACTCTAAATTGAGACTTCCAGCGTATGTAATACTCCCAGATCTTAATACTTGCATTAACAGCTTTTGCGTATTTTTCAGCTGACGCAACCTGATCATCCGTAAGAGCCACAAGTCGAATACGGGATAGAGTCTTATTCATTGATTCGAGTATAATCGGTATCGTATTTTCATGATGCTCCGGAGAATCAAAACGATCTTTGTATTTATTCAAGATGGATGAGAATGCGGGTGTTCGGTCGTCGAATCGAAAGCTTTTCCCTTCATGTTGCTTTACGATAAATTTTTCCAGAGCTACTACTTCCCTGTAGGATTCTTCCAGTTTTAATCCTGGTCTGTCATTATTTTCAGCAATAAAACCTGCAAGGCGAATGAGTCTCCTGTCTGCAGTTAATGCATTGAAGGGTCGATTGCCAATAGTCCATAATTCATTTTTTCTTTTACAAATTGGACTGTCAGGCGAAAGGAGATGTTCAAATTCCATGAGATTGACCGGGAATTGAATTACCCTGAAACCGGGAGGGGCAAAACTCAGAATACGATTTATGTCTGTCCTCAGATCCGGATTGGTGCTTGCAAAATCATTTGATGAGATTCCGTAAAAACCTATCCGGCCGGCTCTGGATTTTTCCTCAAGAAGAAGTAACGCTTCTTTGATTCTTTCATAGTAGATATCCTTTGCTTCATCGACAGAAATGGAAGATTCAATGAGATTGTGCAAATGGTATTCCGGATTGTGAAGCAGGTATACATCAATCGTTTCCAGTCCCAGCCGCTTTCTTGACATCTCCAGTTGATCGTTTAGAAAATCCGGATGGATGGAGTGCAGAATATTTTTAGAAAGCTCGATGACTCCTTTCCAGTGATCCTTCTGAGTGCTATAGATGGATTTATTTTCTCCTTGAATGTATCCTGCTTTTGAAATGACAATTATTTCGTCTCTGGAAATGTTTTTTGATCCAATTAGATTTCGCAATACACTTCCAATCAGTAATTCCGATGAACCATCAGTGTAGTTCGTAGAAGTATCAATGACATTTGTGCCGGTTAAAAGAGATCTTTTTAAGGCCTCAAAATGAGTGGCGCTGTTTCGGGTAACTCTGTAGCAGCCAAATCCAAGACGGGAGGCCTTCAATTGAGAGTTCGCGATTTCAATAAACCAGGACGAATGATCTTTAATGTTAAGAAATTTTCCGAGACGCTCAAAATACCCCGATGTCCCCTCAACCGATGCTCTTCCGGGCAGAAGCTCCGGTAGATTGAAATCATTGAGGGATTTCACAATCATCTGAAAAAAATAGAGTCCGGTTTATTCTCTAACAAGTATATTTTTTGAAGCAAAGGAAAAGAGGAAAATAAAAGATATAAAATAAAAGAATCCGGGTGCCACGCTGTAAATATGCATCTGGAAGAATATCGGACCGGTAAAAAGAAATACGGAAAAGACCAGGAAATAGAGAGATATCCAGAAAACAATCTCTCTCATATCATTGGGACGACTGCGAATTGCAAAAAGCAACATTGTGGGAAAGGCCAGCCCCAGTCCGGAGAGTCGTATGATTGCCTGCAGGAAGGGAAGGCTTGTATACATGGACAGGGATGCCTGATCAATGAGATACTGCACAACCCAGTCCGGACGTATTAATAGAATTCCGGCCAGAACAATAGAAGGAAGTATTATTAGATTTAGATAACCATTGAATTGCTTTTTCCATAAACGACGTGGCATATATATATATCAATAACGTATGAGCAAATGATGTCAAATCATAATTAATTAGTGTTTCAATGTAACCATTTAATGTTTATACTGAGAATGCGACCTATTTGTTTAATTCTTTATACAGAAGACTTGGTTGAATTCCATGATTGTTCTGGTATTTGCCTGAATTGTATTCTTTTACATCTCCTTCCAGGGTATGGTAGAAAATCTGGCAGATTTCAACTCCTGCATAAATTCGGATAGGGTGAATTGTGTACATTTCCAGAGTCCAATAACCCTTGAACCCGACATCACCAAAACCGGCAGTTATATGAACAAAGAGTCCCAGTCTTCCAATGGAGCTTCGTCCCTCAAGCATGGGAACCAGTCTGTGGGTTTCAGTGTATTCAACTGTTCTGCCGAGATATAATTTACCGGGTTGCAGCACAAAACCCTCTTCCGGAATTTTGAATTTTTCTATTGTATTGGCCGTTTTCATGTCCAGCTCAGGATTTGTATACACCATGAGCTCATCATGAAGGCTCATATTATACGAGTTGGGATTGAGTTGTCCTTCATTATAGGGTTCGATCACAATATCTTTGTTCAGTCTTTTCTGAATTTCCGGCCCTGAAAGAATCATAGCTAACTCATCTCCTTGAAAAAAGCAATAATTGCTATTTGGCGCCGGGGGTGAGCCTTGACAAGTGTTATTCAATTGTGCGGATAACATTAAATTCTATTGAAAAAAGGTGGTTTTTCAATGGAGGGTCATTGAAATAGGACGCTGATTATTTTATAATATTGTTCGGGGAGATCGGATTCATGCATTTCAAGAAAAACAAACTGGCTTTTCGTGCTGCTCTGATTTCAATATTTGTAGGATCAATCATCTGCCTGTTAAAATTTGCCGGTTATTATATCACCGGTTCAAGCGCAATTCTCTCTGATGCTCTTGAGAGTATAATAAATGTGCTGGCTGCAGCTTTCGCGGCCTATAGCATCAAGGTTGCAAGCCAGGATGCTGATCATGATCACCTTTACGGTCATGGTAAAATGGAATACTTTTCTGCCGGTATAGAAGGAGCTCTCATTGTTGTTGCCGGAGGACTGATTCTGTATGAAGCTATCAGCCAGCTCATTGTCGGTGGCAGTGTTCAGAGTATGGACCAGGGGATTTTACTGATTGCAGTTTCATCGCTTGGAAACGGCTTGCTCGGTCTCTACCTTTTACACAATGGGAAAGAACATCACAGCAAAGCACTGCAGGCGGATGGACAGCATGTTATGGCTGACTTCTACACGAGTGTCGGACTTCTGGGGGGACTTCTTGCCGTTCATTTTAGCGGATTGATGTGGCTGGACCCGGTTATTGCCATCGTAATGGCAATCTGGATTGTATACAATGGTTTGAAATTACTTACATCCAGTTTTGATAATCTTATGGATAGAGCAGATCCGGAGCTTCTTGAATTAACAGCAGTGGCTATGTCAAGAGTAAGGATTCCGGAACTTATAGATCCTCATCGGTTACGTTTACGAGAGCTGGGCAACCGGCTTCTTGTAGATTTTCATGTTATTATGCCCTGGTATTTGAATGTGGAAGAGGTGCATGAGATTGAGGTTACATTCGCATCGAGACTTGAAAAAGAGATAGGAAGACCCATTGACCTTATGATGCATACTGATCCCTGTATTCCTGAGAATTGTAATCAGTGCAAAGTGGATAGTTGTAAAAAACGAAAAAGCAAACCAACGGAAGCGGCAGATTGGTCTATTTCCGGTTTGATTCAGGATATTCATCATCCCTTTGCTGATTGAGCGGAATCAAAATCAATGCTAGTTGAATGCCTGTATTATGATTCCAATTCCGATAACTTACTACTTGACATAAAGCCAGTTTTGACGGATTCTTATGCCAAACGTATAGTCATTCATCATGAAATTATTAAATGCAATATGGAAAGATTTCCTGTATTCCGGTCGCCTGAATCGATTGTCAGATGAACTGCAGCTGGCCCGGTTTGCATTTGTTAATTTTTTCTCAATAAGTCTTTCAGGTCTTTTTTTCTTTTTCAGCCTGATTTATACGATAGACGAAAATATCTGGATATTTCTTTTCGAATTATTAACAATTTTTATATTTGTGGTTAATATTATATTGCTGAGAATTTCAGGCAATGTCCGCCGGGCCTCCAATGTTTTTCTTGTATTTCTAATTATTTTAGGCAACCTGATCTTTATAATCGGTGGTATTGGGAATACCGGTAATGTATGGCTGATGATATTACCGATTATTGTGTTTTTTTTGAAGGGGAAAAATAGAGGTTTTTACTGGAATATATTTACCTCCCTTCTTCTGGTCGGGAATGTTACAGGAATGTATTTTGGATATATTCCTCATGCACTCAGTATTATTGTTATGCGACAAACAATGATTGTATATTTCATTGTCACATTTATGTCTTATTTTATTGAGTTTTCCCGAGATCGCGCTTTCCAGCGAGTGCAGGAATACAGTACCGAGCTGAACGGTATTCTCGATAACCTGCAGGATATATATTATCGAACGGATAAAGAGGGAAACCTCCTGCGTGTCTCAAATGTCGCTCGATATGTCCTCGGATATGATATTGATGAAATAATTGGGAAAAAACTGGCTGACCTGTATTACAACCCTCCGGAACGGGAAATCTTTCTTAAAGAGCTGCAGAATTCGAGCGGAGTTGTTCGTAATTATGAAGTAAAAATGAGACATTCCAATGGTCATCCAATCTGGGTATCAACAAATACAAGTTATTACTACGATGAAAATGGTAAAGTTATGGGAGTGGAAGGTATCTCTCGTGACATTACGGAACGAAAAAAATATGAAGAAACACTGCGAAAAAGCGAAGATAAAATAAGAGCCCTGTTAAATGCAATTCCCGATGTAATGCTTCGTTACAATCTCAATGGAAATCTTCTGGACAGGCATGGAAGTCTGCCGGTTACAAATCGTCCCGGAGTTAAAAACGATACGTTACTTGCAAATTATCTGGATAGTGAGACCGTCGATTTGTTAATTCATCATGGTCAAGAAGCTGAAGAAAACAGGGAAACCTCAACTTTCGAGTTCGGAAAAGCAAGAGATGGTGATTTCTTTGAATACGAAGCTCGTGTTGTTTCCAGCGGGCCGGGTGAGTGTACAGCCATTATTCGTGATATAACGGAGAGAAAACGATCACTCGCAGCCCTTGAAGACAAGACCCGTCAACTGGAGGATCTGAATAAAAATCTTGAGGCGCGGGTTCGAGAGGAAGTTGATGAAAGGCGTAAACGGGAGCAGATCTTAGTTCATCAATCACGACTGGCAGCCATGGGTGAAATGATCGGGGCCATTGCGCACCAATGGAGGCAGCCAATAAACTCACTGGGGCTTCTGATTCAGGATATGGAGGATGCCAGTGATTATAACGAACTGACGCCGGAGTATATAACAGAAATTGTAAATAAGTCCATGTTTCAAATCGAATACATGTCAAAAACCATCGATGATTTCCGGAATTTCTTTCGCCCCTCCAAGGAGAAATCACACTTTCAGCTGGTACCACTGTTAAAGGAGACTTTTCAAATTTTTTCAAGTCAGCTGGACCACCATTCTATTGAATATAGCATTGAAAACGAGGTGAATGCCCGTGCCCGCTTTTTTGGCTACAGAAACGAACTGAAGCAGGTTATCTTAAACCTGATAAGTAATGCTCAAAATGCTATTCTTGCCCGTCGGAGGATCGAAAATACTCCTTTTGATTCCTATATAAAACTGAACATTAAAATGGATAATAATATCACTTTAATCCATTTGCGTGATAGCGGCTGTGGTATTTCACCGGATATAATTGATAGAATCTATGATCCATACTTTACTACCCGGGAAAATGATCAGGGAACCGGAATCGGACTCTATATGTCCCGTGTAATTATCGAAAAGAATATGGGTGGAAAACTCTACTGTCAGAATATGAACCCCGGAGTAGAGTTTACCATGGAACTGCCGCTTGATCTGGAAGCGTCTCCATAAGAGATTTAAGGTCAATTGATTCAATCCGAATATCTAATAAAAAATAATCTCTGAATTCCGGTAAAAACATTATTTTGGTTGTACTTATAAGTCGTCCGATAATGATAAACAGAGGCCTTTGTGCCTTACTTCTCTTTTGGGGTTGCCAGTATGTCAGTTAATAATCTTGTTTTTAAGCCTGCTCAGATCGCCCGCGTGCAGGACACAGTGGAGCTCGATATCCCGGAAAAATATCGTAAATTCCAGGGAATCGAAGAGACTGATGAGTTTGAGGTTGATGCTGAAGGAAATGTAATCGAGCAGTATCACGGTCCAACCATTGAAGAGATTGAACTGGAGCTTGAAAACTATCGCAAAGAGACAGAAGAGGAAATCCGAATCAAGCTGGAAGAAGCCCATGAGAGATCCCGTCAGATTGAAGAGGATGGAAAGGCTGTTGCCTTTAATATTATTCAAGAGTCAAAAGAGAAGGCCAAAAGAGAAGAAGAAGCTGCAAGACTGAACGCCGAACAGATTGTTGAACGTGCCAAACTGGAAGTGGAACGAATGATCAAAGAGGCCGAAATGCGCGTGGCCGAGATTGAACACGAAGCATATCAGAAAGGCTACGATGCCGGACGTGAAGTGGGCTTTAAAAAAGGGCAGGCTGAAGTCCGCCGGTTGATCGACCGCCTGGGAACAATCATCGGTCAGGCAATTGATGTTCGAGAGGATATTATAGCCGCATCTGAAAAACAGATGGTTGATATGATTTTGATGATATCTCGAAAGGTCATCAAAGATGAAGTTGTCGAAAGAAAAGAAGTCGTACTCAACAATATAAGAGAATCATTGAAGCGAATCAAAGACAGAGACCGGGTTAACATTCGAGTTAACTTTTCGGATCTCGATCTTACTACGGCTCATAAAGACGAACTCATAAAGATGATGGAATCGCTCCGCAAGGTAAATATTTATGAAGATTCACGAGTTGATCGCGGCGGATGTATAATCGAAACGGACGTTGGAGCAATTGATGCTCGTATATCCACTCAGCTTAAAGAGATTGAAGAAGCTATCCGAAATGCAGAACCATTCTGATTCGGACAGGCTCATGACGAATTTATTTACAGAAACTTGAGGGTATCGTTACTTATCATTTCCCGGAAAACGTAATATATTTATACCGGACCAGAGTTTACGGAGGGCGTTCATGTCTAAAACATCATTTCGATTCACTTATCGGGGGGGCATAATTTTTTTGATTTTTGCCGCTCTGAATACAATTCAGGCGCAGAGTAAAGTAATCAGTGTATCAAAAATTCCTGCTTCGACGGAGGAATTTACAGCAATGCGAAATGAAATTGCAACGACTCCGGAAGGTGGAGCTGTAATGACACTTGTTGCTTTGATGGCAATGAAAGAGAACCGCGATCTTGGTTTGCAGTTTTTGACAATTGCGATATCCCGCGATAATATAAGCAGTGGGTCCGTTTATCATGGGTATGCACCGTCAAGCAGTGTTATGTACCATATAAAACGCTTGAATGGCCGAAATATTGATCCCTGGTCATACATGCCTTTCGCTTACGTTGAAGGTGCTTCCGCACAAAATAATTATACAGTCGATGCACCATATAAATTCAATCTAAAAAGAAATAGATACAGCGGCAGTGAAAAATCGGGAAAAGTGAAAGTATTCGTGGAAGTTTATGGTTTCAGTCCACGTCCTGTAAGTGTTGTTCAGAATCAAAAGGGAATATGGAAAAGCAAAGAGTTCTCTTCTCTATTTCTTGATGTCCCTCCGCCAGCTTCTTCTAAACCCGTTGATGATTTGTGATCACTTAAAACGGGCCTTATGAAAATGAGGTCCGTCCTGCAATAATATTATATCCGTAGTTAGTAATCTGTCTACAATGGGCGTCTAAACATAAATGGACCGAATAATCTGGGATCAAAAATTTACCGTTGGCAATGACAGAATTGATTTTGAACATAAGATATTTCTTGAATTGATTTCAATAATCCAGGAAAAATCCGATCAAGGAATTTCGTTGAAAGATATGGAGCGAAATATTATAGAACTGGAATATTACGCCAGGTTCCATTTCTTCAGTGAAGAAAACATAATGATCGACATTGGTTACCCGGAGTACGAAGAACATCGAAAACACCACTTTAATCTACTGGAAGAGCTGAATACAAGTAAACACCTTGTTTTGCAAAAGAAGATGCCTGTTGGAGAATTTATTGATTTTTTATTTACCTGGTTCAGAGGCCATACCGTTGTTGAAGATCATAAAATTGTTGAATACCTTAACAGGATTCAGTGACTGCAATATGATGATGGGATGTGATTCGGGGACTATTTTCTCCAGAACTGGAGCAGGAATCCAATGATATAATGATTGGAGTTCAAGGTTATTTTAAATCACACATCCCTCCCTTTGATGGTGCATGTATTTAGTTGTGAATTACAGTATTATATTATCCGGCAGTTGCATCAATAATTAGAGGCCAATATGAACAGAATGGAAGAGTGGAAATCATCGGATCGTTTTCCAGTTAAAGAAGAACTTATATACCTTGCAAACTGCGGTATCGCTGCAGCGTATTTACCGGGAACTCGTGCCGCACAGGAGTTCATGGAACTTCACTCACTCAGAGGTGTGGGTGTATTTATGAAATACGGGGATCCTCTACCTGCTTTACGTGAGGCAGCGGCGAATCTTATAAAAACCGACGCCGGGAATATCTCGTTCATGAAAAATACGTCAGAAGGGATTGGACTTTTGGCCGCCGGTTACCCGTTTGAGGCAGGTGACGAAATCGTAACATTTCGCTATGAATATCCTGCCAACCACTATCCCTGGGTAAACCTTGAAAGAAAGGGTGTAATCATTAAATTTATAGAAAGCACATCACCGGATTCTATGCTGGAAGGTGATCCGCTGAGCGGTGGAGAATCAAGACCGTGCGGATTTGCTCTCAAAGATATTGATCGTCTCGTAACAGATAAAACAAGGGTAATTGCCGTAAGTCATGTTCAGTTCACATCGGGATTTGCCGTTGATCTAAGAGAGCTTGGAGCCTATTGCAAAGAGAGGGGTATTGACCTGATCGTTGACGCTGCGCAAAGTCTCGGAGCACTTCCGTTGTATCCGGAAGAGTGGGGAATACAGGCTATTGCAGCATCTGGCTGGAAGTGGCTGATGGGACCTATTGGATCCGGTTTATTGTATACTTCACCGCAATTGCGTCAGAAGATCGATATAGTACTTACAGGCGCAAGTCAGATGAAACAGGGGATGGATTACCTCGATCAGACATGGGACCCGTATTCGGATGGAAAGAAGTTTGAATATTCTACTTCTTCGCTGGCTCTGGCAATTGCATTGAGGGTTAATCTGGAAGAGATATTTCTACAGTCCGGTCCTATGGAAATTCAGAGTGAAATATTTCGACTGCAGGATATTTTTCTGGAACACATTGACCGCAAACGATTCAAGCCGTTACTGTTTGCAGACAGGAATCGTTCGGGGATAATCTCTTTTACTTTAGAGGAAAACCCTGAGTCAATCATGACGAAGGCATCTTCGCAGGGGCTTATTGTTTCAGAACGGGGAGGTTATCTTCGAATTGCTCCTCATCTTTATAATGATGACAATGAAATGATCCGTGCGGCGAAAATACTTAATGAGATACAATAGGAATACTCCTTTAAATTGAACACGCATTCATCTCTGGTGGTTGAATACCCCG
>JBNKQE010000048.1:0-19604 GCA_050295715.1 Leptospirales bacterium | reverse complement strand
GGGAAGCCTTTCTCAAGATTAGATCTCCCTTCTTCTTCGGAAGACTGAAGACTCCTGGAAGACTACCAGGTTGATAGGTCACAGGTGCAAGCGTGGTAACACGTTCAGCCGAGTGATACTAATATGTCGTGAGGCTTGACCATATTACTGAGTGCTGGAGCGAGAGTTCCAGCATTGAAGTGAAACTGTAATGGTTAAACCGATGCTGCAATGCATTCCCGTGTATTGCAAAAGCAAAAAACCCGCCCTTAAAACCGGCGGGTTTTTTGTTTTAAACACTCAATTTATACCCGCCCGATATTTTACTGTTCTGGTATTTTCGTTGCCACTGATAATTTCAGCCAGTACGTCCAGGCAACGACATCTTCCCAAAAGCCCGCGGATCTGAGATATTCAAAGAATGGAAATCAAGGAGACCCCGGACCGGGAACAGATCCTCAAACAATTTAAGGCAAGCAGCCTCAGTGTTAGAAAACTTGCAGAGGCCCGTTAATTAAATTATAACGCACTGAATTATCATACATGAGAAAATCAATCGGAACTCTCGCTTCGCTTGTTGAAAACGAAATCGGTGTTTCACCATTCTCCGAGTATTATTATTTATTCAGCAATCGCCAGCATTATTTGATGACCCGTAATACAAAAATGAGGCGGACGAAATCCAATACCGACCTCAATCCCCCCGGGAAGAAGATAAACTGGAGTCCGATGATAATAAACCGAAACGTCTAATGCAATGGCATCCGGATTTTCAGGAGAAGTCGTACATATCTCAATAACAAAGATGCGAAGATCACACTGATGTTGGATTAAAGTCGTGCTTCCTCCCTCCCCCCAAAAAAAATCAAAGGAACTGGAGATTCTTTGTATTCTCTGCAGATGATTGATAAATAACCTGCGCAATCAAAATAAACTAATTAAATGCAGTAAAATCAACTAAGTAATTTTACGCGGAGCGAAATAGGCTACCTGAATGAGAAGCTCCAGGTAGTTTAATGGATAGTGTTCATGAATTTAACTAAAAACTAAAAATATTATCAATTTATTTATATTTCAAGATTTTTTTGTGAATAGTTCAAGTTAAATCAGTCATTATATATAGATATGTATATTTATAAAAGCTGAATGGATTAGAATATCGATTATTACGTGATTATAGTGAAATCATTGGAGAGATTGCTGATCGAAATGGCTAATTAATAAATCATGTAAATAAGAAGTCTAGAATGTGTATTAAACGTTTTACGATTATAATTCTTCTTTTTTTAGGACCGGGTCTTGTATCATGCGGAAGTTTTGAAGCCCAGCCTGGTATCCCTGCTATACTCTTTTTCCAGGAACTACTTTCTGTCTTAAATCCTGATAATTATGGCGTAACGATTGCTCAAACCGGAAGCGGGGGGAGTGTCACCGAGGGGGCTGCAACCGATACCTATACAGTTGTGTTCAACCAGGCGCCGAAAGAAGATACAATCATTGAGGCTCTTCCCGATTCCCAGCTAACTGTCAATGGCTCGTCTTTGGCAACAAACCTTACATTTACTACTAATGACTGGAACGTTCCACAGACACTGACTGTAGCAGCTGTGGACGACTCTGTTGCCGAAGGATCCCATACGGGTATCGTTTCGCATTCTGTAATCAGTGGTGATTCTAATTACACGGCTTTAACGCTGGATAGTCTATCATTTATTATAACAGACAACGATACACCCGGTGTTTCCATTACGGAGCCGTCCGGAGGTGTCAGTGTTAACGAGGGCGCAGCCAGTGCAACCGATACATATTCCGTGGTCTTGACTTCGGCTCCAGTCTCTACTGTTACGATCACAATTGTAAATGATGCGTCTCAGGTTACTCTCAATACTAATACACTCACTTTTACATCATCAGACTGGAATGTTTCGCAGGATGTAGTTGTAACTCCGGTGGATGATTCATACGATGAAACGCAGCCACATTTAACCACAATCACACACACTGCTTCGGGCGATGTCGATTATGCGGGAATTGCAATCAATGATGTTGTGGCAAGTATTACAGACAATGATTCTGCCGGTGTCCAGATCTCCACTTCGAGTGTTTCTGTGGAAGAGGGTGTTGCCGGTGTTCAATACGGAATCGTTCTTACTTCACAGCCCCTGGATACTGTCACCGTAAGCATTTCCGGTGATGCGCAAATTAGCCTGAGCGATACAAGCCTGGACTTCACAACAGCCAACTGGGATCAGACCCAGTATGTTACAGTGACTGCAGTGGATGATGCGGATGTGGAAGGTCTACATTCGAGCACAGTCACTCATACGGCTGCAAGCATCGGCGATTTAAATTATGACGGAATCGCTGTGGCCAGTGTCAGTGTAAGTATTACCGACAACGATTTTGCATACTATACAATTGGCGGTAGTGTTTCAGGCCTTACAGGAAGCGGACTGATCCTTCAAAATAACAGTGGTGATGATCTAACTGTCAGTGCCCCGACCACGAGCTTTACCTTCGCAACTTCAGTCATTGACGGAGGATCGTATGCCGTAACTGTTCTTACCCAGCCCTTCAGTCCCGATCAGACATGCAGTGTGTCATCCGGTTCCGGTACAGTCAGCGGCGCCAATGTCACAAGTGTTGGTGTGACCTGCACGGCTCCTCAGACCATTGATGACGGGTCCCTGGTGACCGATCCATTCGGCGAAGGGGGAAGTGCGGTGAGTGCGGCAAACCTTTACGTATACAATGATAAGCTCTACATTGGGCCAAATGATACCGAGGATGCTGTCTATGAAATGTCATTTGATATGGCCTCTACTGTAGCGGTCGACCTTGATGCAGATGGTTCTGCCGGTGCACCCTATACCTCATTTGCCGGGCTAATCGGTGCAAGCGGAGTGCCTCTTGCCGGTATTGATTCTTTTTATGCAGCCTGTACCGGTGTGTCTCCCCCTACACTTACCGGAACATCCTGCAGCGGAGCTGGCGGTACTGAATACAGTTTCATTGCGGGATTCCAGTCCAGCGGAGGTGGATATCAATCTATATGGATGAGTTCTGATACGGGAAGCGTTCAAACATATACCGAGGTAAGCGGATTTGAAGCGGGACCGGGAGCTTACCGAAGCATGTCCATGTCGGTTTTCAAGGACCAGTTGTATGTTGCCATCCAGGATCAGGGTGGTGGAGCGCCCAAGCTGAGCCGTTCATGTATGAAATCGGGAGGATGTGATAATGGTGATTTATATAAGGCGATAACTAAACTTGGAGGAAGCTCTATACCTTATATTGGAAAAGGTGGAACACCTGCAAACGGAGCCGCCGGACTTGCTTCCATCGACAGCATGTGGGAATACGATAATGACGGAACGGGCAGCAATGCATCCCAGCTCTATATAGCCAATGGTGGCGCACTGGGAGGGGGTGTTCTTCCATCGTCGACCAGCATTTTAAAAGATGGAGGAGTGGTTCGTACCAAGCTTGCCTCTTCGACGACATCAGGTACGCCTTCAAAATTACCGACCGTTGCTGATCACTGGGAAAATATTACCCCCACTGCCGGAGACTGGGTTGGTCAAATGAGTATCGCCTTACCGGCAGATGCCAGTACTGGCGGCGACTGGGATGCCCTTGTTCCGGCAAATAAGATCACTCCCGCTATCAAAGCGATTCCATATATGAGAACAGCACCCAACGGCGACCTCTACTTGATTCGCAATGCCTGCTCCAGTGTAACGGTGCATTCAGTGGCCAGCGGCAACTTTGTTTCCAATGGTTCACAGACCTGTCCGCAAGGAAATGAAGTTCCTCAGTTATGGATGCTTCCCAAAGGGACATCCGGGGCACCCAAAGGTTCCAGTGACTGGATTCATGTTGCCGATGCCGGGATTTCCGATCGGACCGATTTGAGCGGCAATGCAGCATGTATATCCGGCGTAAACCGCTGTGATACGGAAAACACCCATATCACGCTCCTTGAGTTCAACGGAAATTATCTATATATAGGATACGATAATGCCACATATGGTGCAAACCTGTGGCGGGTCGATATGTCGGCAGTATCTTCGGGAACGGCCCCGGCAGAATCGGACTTTGCTCTTGTGTCAACATTCGGACTGGGGGATGCAGTAAATAATACGAGATTCTTTGCCCATGTTACGGCCAATGATGGTGGGACCGATTATTTATATCTTCTTGCAGGCAATGGGACAAATGCTCTGCGTTTATTCCGGACCAATAATAATTGAAAGGAATATTTCAGTATAATTCTTAAGGATTCTTTATGCGTGTATAAATATTTTGCTGTTAGGTTTGCAATGCGAAGGATGGCTCATGGAAGAGGGATACAGTTTGCGAAGTGTTGATTACATAAGCAGCAATATAATCAATTATTAAGAATTCGTCACTGACTTTATTGGAAAAGCATACTCCTGGAATCAGTGTGTCTCTTTTTATCGCACTTGTATTCAATAATCGCGATTTTCTTTTGAAATAATGAAAAATCTTAATGTAACTTGTATCCAGGTAGAGTGTGTTATGGGACTCCAGGTAACTCTACCGTGAATGTAAGCGAAAGTTTGTAGGAGAATAGCTTGATTATTAAAAGTTCGCAAAATTTTGATATGTTTGCTAAAAAAGCTAACATTTTTGTAAAAAAACATATTTTAATCAGTCATTATATATAGAAGTGTATACTTAATGTAGATAAAAAGATTAGGAATATAAATTATTTAAGATTATTTTATTGAAAATGAGTACACTGTGCAATGTGGATTGTTGATAGAACTAAAAGGTCAAATGCAACAATTACAGGATTTACCCTATGTGGTTCAGAAAACAGGCCGTATATTTTCTCTTGCTTGTTGGACCGAGTTTTTTAGCTTCCTGCGGAAGTTTTGAAGCCCAGCCTGGTATCCCTGCTATACTCTTTTTCCAGGAACTACTTTCTGTTCTAAATCCATCCAATCAAGGAGTGACCATAGCTCACTCTGGCAGCGGCGGGAGTGTAACGGAGGGTGGCGCTACCGATACCTACACTGTAGTACTCAATCAAGCTCCCACACAGAATGTTACTATTGAAGCGCTGCCAGATGCACAACTTTTAGTAAATAGTGCGTCGACAGCTACAGCCCTTACATTTACAACAAATGACTGGAATATTCCTCAAACACTGACTGTTGCTGCGGTTGATGATACTGTAGCAGAAGGGAATCATACTGGTGCGGTCTCTCACAGCGTAACTCAGGGGGATGATATTTATTTAGCATTGACTCTCAGTGATCTTAGTTTTAGTATAACAGACAACGATACTGCCGGAGTCTCCATTACCGAGTCCGGAGGCGCTGTAAATGTAACAGAGGGAACCGTTACGGATACGTATGATATTGTTCTGACCTCAGCACCAACGGCAGATGTTGTTATAACCATAAATCCTGACTCACAAAGTACTACAGACCTTCCCAGTGTAACTTTTACAACCTTAAACTGGGATACTCCGCAGACCATTACAGTTACACCCGTTGATGACAGTTTGGCAGAGGGAGCTCATATCAGTACCATATCTCATGCGGCCTCAAGTTCTGATGCAAATTACAATGGAATAGCGATTAATGATGTTGTTGCAAATATTACGGATAATGAAACCGATGGTGTATCAATAACGGAATCCGGAGGAAGCACAGATATAGTAGAGGGCGGTGCTACGGACAGTTATGATGTGGTTTTAACTGCGCTGCCATCAGCTACTGTGACTGTTACCATTACAACCGATTCCCAGGCTAATGCGGACAAGGCAACACTTACATTCCTTACATCAAACTGGGATACCGCGCAGACTGTGACCTTAACAGCCGTGGACGATGACATTGCCGAAGGGGCGCATTCAAGCACAGTTACACATACGGCGGCAAGTTCAGATCTCAGTTATGATGGAATCACTATCTCTGATGTGGTTGCAAGCATTACAGATAATGATACAGCCGCGGTGAATATTACGGAGTCCGGAGGGTCCACGGATGTGGAAGAGGGTGACTCTGTAACCGGTGATACCTATACAATCTCTCTTGCCACAACTCCTGCTGGATCCGTGGATGTCGATATTGATGTGGCATTCGATACAGCACAGGTGACAGTGAATGGTAAGAGTGCATCTCCCGAGACCGTTACTCTGAACAGCGGTAATAGCTGGAGTGCTACTGTGACTGTCAAGGCAGTTGATGATTCAACTTGCGAGCAGAATCACACTTCCATATTAACTCATACGGCCATAAGTACAGATCCTGTATACAATGGCATAACTCCTATTAGCGATGTTACAGTAAATATTGCCGATGTGGCCCGTGTGAAATATATGGAAACCGGCGAAGTATCCATGGTGGGAAGTGCTACGGCGAATGTTGGTTTAGGTCAGAGTGTTACAGTGGGGAATTCCATCCTGTTCTGTAATTTCAACACATCCGACTCGTCCGCCGTAAGCTGGCCGACCTGCAGGTTGAACTCTTCTTCACAGATCGATATAAGAACAGGTGCCGCAATTGATACGAATGTCAGATACCACCTGGTTGAGTTCAAGACAGGCGTAAATGTTCAGAGAGGAAATGTAACCTGGGATACTGTAACGACTCAAACAAGCCCTGATATTACCATAAGTTCTGTTGATACTGGTAGTGCATTTGTTCTTGTTACAGCAAGAACAACAGGTACAAGTACTCTTTATGATGAAAGGGTGACTGTAACTGGCGAGCTTTCGAGCTCGACGACCCTCCACCTTCAGCGAAATGAAGCAGGAACTGCCATTGATATTGAGTGGCAGGTTGTAGAAATAGAGGCTGCATCTGTACAGTCCGGAACAACCCAGATTGCCGGAGGTGCAAGCACCAAGAATGTCAGTGTGACAACTGTGGATCCGGCAACAAGTTTTCTGGTCTTTAATTATCGCGGTGCTTCTGCATCAAACGGTGAAGAACGCCTGTATAAAACACGTGGTATCTTAAACGGTGCCGGTGATACATTAATATTCAATCGTACGAGTACAACGAATACTGTGGATGTCGCATGGTACCTCATTACTATGACCGACGGAGCAACGGTGCAGTCGGGAACAGAGACTTTTACTGGAACAGCAGTAGAACCCCCTTCTAATATCAGCAGAACGGCAGCAATTACTTCTGTGGATACAACAAGCAGTATTCCTGTAATTTCCTCCAGTGGAGGGGGAGCATCGACTCCGGATAGTGACCTTGATGTGACTTCCTTTTCAGGCTATTTGAGTTCTGCAACAGGTCTACAACTGGACCGTCTGGCCGATCAAAACATTACATCTTATGTAGACTGGTTCGTTGTTACATTCTTACAGTAGGTTGGAGGTAAATTTATAAATATTGAATTCCCATTCGTCCTATTTAATATTAGGAATGGATGATATTCTTACGGATGTAAAGAGATGAAAATATACAGAAATAATCAATGCTTCTCCGGTTGGAATATAAGAGCGTTAATATATATAATTTATCACAAAGGCTTAAAAATCCTTTCCATAAGCCTCATAACATTTTCAATCCTCAATTCATGTAATGCATGCGATTTGATTTATCCACCGGACGATAATAAAACGGAAGAGTTGATGTTTCTCGCCGCTGCCTGGTTGCTTACTCAACCAACTCCTGATGCACCTCAGAATGTAGTTGTACTTGCAGACGAAGACTCCTTTCGAATCTCCTGGGAAGCTGTAAGTGGAGCGACCGGTTATAACATCTACTGGACAGATACCGGAGATGCAACCATGTCGGATACGAAAATCGCCGATGTCACAGACCCCTATATTCATGGAACGTTTGCATCCAGTACTACCCACTCTTATATTGTAACGGCAAAGATCGGTTCTAAGGAGAGCGCGCCTTCCAGTGCTGTTTCTGCAACAACCAGCGTTATCCTTTCGGGATCTTTAGCACGACTGGTAGCAACGGATCCCCAGGCCAACGATAATTTCGGATACTCGGTCGATATGAGTGACGATTACCTGGTAGTAGGGGCACCCAATGAGGATGGCGCATCGTCGGCGACAGATGCTGACAGAGGTGCAGTCTATGTTTATAAAAGAACCGGATCCAGTACTTATGGCTCCGGTGTGAAACTGACACCCACTGGTAGTGCGGATAGCGATATTTTCGGTACTTCTGTATCCATTTCAGGAGATTTCATTATTGTTGGAGCTGTGGAGACCGGTGCGATTGGTTCCCAGATTGGTAAGGCATACGTATTCAGGAGAACGGCAGTTAACTCATGGACACAGGAAGCGAAACTACTTGCCTCGGATCCGCTTGCCGGTGATCAGTTTGGCAATTCTGTTTCCATAAGTGGCAATTATGCTATTGTTGGCGCATTTGGAAAGAATTCTGGTGAAGGAGCGGTCTATTTCTTTCACAGAGATTCTTCCGGAACCTGGAGCAGTGGAGTAAAAAAAACATCAGGTTCGAGTTCAAGCTATAAGTTTGGCCGATCAGTTGCTATCGACGGGGACTATGCTGTAGTGGGAGAATACCAGGACCCTGGTAGTGGAAGTGAACAGGGAACTGCATATGTTTATCACAGAACGGGAACGAATACCTGGGACTCCGGAGTTGAATTAACCTACGGAAGCAAGGCCGATTACGACTGGTTTGGTCATTCCGTATCCATCAGCGGTGATTATGCCATAGTGGGTGCACCGGGTAATGTTACTGGTACAAATTCAAATGGCTATGCCGTAGTCTACCATCGCACCGCTACAACTACCTGGGACGGTGGAACGCGTATTGATCCAGGCGGAGGCGGGGCGGATGATCAGATTGGATTCTCTGTGGATATATACGGAGATCGCCTGCTCATCGGTGCACCTGGTGTTGATGGTAGCACGACTGATGAGGGTGAGGCCTATATGTATACACTGAATGTAACCTGGGTATTGGATCAGTCTTTATCGGCTTCCGATCCAGAGAGCGGGGATCAATTTGGTTTTGCGGTAGGTGTCTCTTCTTACGGTGGAGCAATCTGTGCCCCTTATGAAGATGGAGGCCTCGGCGATCCCAAACCCAATTCGGGAACCTGTTACTATTGATTTGGATACAATGAATGCCCTGCTGTTACGAGTGGGGCGAAGGGGGAAACACTATGAAATCCCTTGTAAGATCTTTAGCTCTACTCATTGCCAGCCTGTTTTTTTCGTTCGGTGCAGTCTCACTTATGAATAGCTGCGAATCTATGAAGGACTTATGCGAAGGGAGTGAAAGTGATCTATGCGACTCCATTAATAATTACGAATCAAAAAGTGAACGGGAAGCTGAGAAGGAAAACTGTCGGAGAACCAATCTCCTATTCGTTCTATATTATTACAATATGGACTGCGAGGTGTATACGGGAACCGAGAAGGATGAGTGCGAAAGGGAAAAAAAACACAATATCCAATATTGGGGAGCGCTTTATTTCTATTGTCCGAACACAATGATGTGAATGTCTAAAGCCAGTCTTTTGCTGAATCCAGGTTCAGACTGGCCTTGACAGTTTCCCATGCGCAGGATAACGATACCTTTTTCTTTTCGAATGTTATTACCTCTGGATGCTGTTACAGGCTACAGACTTCACAGATCCATCTCCACACCCACCGGGCAATGGTCCGA
Organism: Leptospirales bacterium; assembly: GCA_050295715.1. GTDB lineage: Bacteria > Spirochaetota > Leptospiria > Leptospirales > Leptonemataceae > JBNKQE01. Next base: position 9,966 of record JBNKQE010000048.1, on the reverse strand, counting down.
GCCCATTACATCGGATAGGATAAAGGCCTTTTTCAGATGCTCATCCAGTTTTTGCGAAACTCCGAAGTAGTCGATTCTCCATCCGGCATTTCGTGACCTTGCATTGAGACGGTAGGACCACCAGCTGTAGTTTCCCCCTTCCTGGTTAAACTTTCGAAAGGAGTCGATAAAACCGCTCTCCAGAAGCCCGGTGAATCCCTCTCTCTCTTCGTCGGTAAAACCGGCATTCTTTCGATTCTGGGCAGGATTTTTCAGGTCGATCTCTTTGTGTGCCACATTTAGATCCCCGCAAAAGATAACAGGTTTTTTCTTATCCAGTTTATTAAGATATTTACGAAAGGCCTCATCCCACTGCTGCCGGAACTCCAGCCTGGTAAGCCCCTCTCCCGAATTGGGAGTATATACATTGACCAGAAAGAACTTACCGAACTCGGCTGTTATGACCCGGCCTTCGCGGTCACCTTCCTCCAGTCCTATTCCGTGAGTTATTTTATCCGGCTTGATTTTAGAAAGGATCAGAGTTCCCGAGTATCCACCTTTCTCTGCCGGATTCCATATCTGCTCATAATCGGAAAGGTCCAGATCTACCTGGTCCGGCTTTGCCCTGGACTCCTGTATGCAATAGATATCGGCCCTGTCACCTTTAATAAACTCCGCAAATCCCTTTTTTAATACCGAGCGGATCCCATTTACATTCCAGGAAATCATTCTAATCATGGTATTATTTATTAAAAAATAGTGTACGTCGTAAATAGTTTCTTATATATTTATCCGGAACTATTATCATTTTTTAAAAACCGCCGATACTATCAAATATGGCATCTCCTGAGACAGGAATATTTATCCAGGCCCGGACAAACTCGTCCCGTCTACCCGGTAAGATTTTTGAAGTCCTGCCGGGAGAGACACGTCTATCCATTATTGAGCATATCTACAGACGAATGAATTCTATTCAGGGAAATCATGCTCTGGCCGTTCTTGTTCCCGAGGATGATGATCGCCTGATCTCTTTTTGCCGCAACAGGGGAATGGAGTATATTACAGGCCCCGCACTGGATGTTCGAAAGCGTTACAGAATTGCTGCCGAAAAGACCTCTGTTGATACGATAGTCAGGGTAACCGGTGACAATCCCTGTGTTGATCCGCGAATCGCTTCACATACCATTGAGCGAATCCATGACCTTCGCAGTGATCTATTCTCCTACTCCAATCTTCCTCTTGGAGTGGCCGTTGAGGCATTCTCCAGGGAGGCTCTGTTTGATGAGATGATTGCCGATCGTCCGGAATATCTGGAGCATGTGAGTCTGCACATAAAACATAATCCGGCCGTATTTTCCGTTGTCCATGAAAATCACTCTGTGATGGGTGATCTTCCGGCGGGACTCCCCAGACTGACTGTAGATACTCTTCATGATCTGGAAGTAATTCGTAATGTTTACTCGAATTTGGGAGAGGAGTTTACTCTGGAAGAAGTTCTTTCTCTATATAATAGAAATCCCGATCTATTTACATCCAATCGTCATGTGCAGCAACTGGAATTTCCCGTTCCGGGTCACTCCGGCTGATTTACAATGATCGTTCGAATTTTAGCATTATCCGGATCACAGGCCGGTCACGGTCATATTTCTCGGATGGAGGAGCTTTCGCGTCTTCTCTTTCTTGAGGGCATCGAACATGAGCTTTTTGTGACTCATTTCAGTGAGTCGCTATATTACCGGCAATTACCCGATGTACTGCCTGATAAGACTGCCGTATGGGTAATTGACGCACGCGATATAGACATTTCACCATTCTTAAAATCTCCTGTAATAGCGCTGGACAATCAAAATTTAAATCGTAAAAAACTGGCAGGAGGCACCGTTCAGTTTATTGACACGATCCCACATCCCGATGCCGCTCTGAATACGGTGCTTGCCAGAGCATTGATTGCAGAGGATATCATTCAGCTGGCCGGACGCGTCAGTCCGGATCCATCTCTTTTTGTCTATTCCGGTTCCTGGTCAGATATGGAATCGATTGATAGGACCCTTCAGGACATTCTTTCACAGGGCATTGTAAAAAAGGTAATTCGCTGCGGACGATACGAACCTCATTTTGACCTGCCTGAAAATTTCAAGTACTACAACTCTCTGAACAGGGAAGACTTTATTAGAAATCTTTCTCATTCCCGATTTCTAATCTCCCATTTTGGAATGACCGTACTGGAGGCCTGGTATCTCGGTAATGTCCCTCTGCTTTTTATGCCTGAAAGCGGTGTGCATAAGAAACTGGCCGGATATCTTAACAGGGAAATCAATATTCCTGTTGCTGATTTTTCCAACCCGGAGAGTTCCATAATACCTTATCTTACCGGTGAAAAAGTGTGGAGACCTTCTGTCCGGCCGTCCGGAGATGGGTATACTTTTTTGATGAAATGCATTCACAACTACTTGTAGACTATCTTTGACTTGCAACTTTGACCCCACTTTTGCATAATGAGTCCCAATGTCTGAACTGGAACCAAAAGAAAAAAGCTGGATGCAGCTTATTACAATCCGTAACTTAACGGTTTTGTTGATGGCCCTTGCTGTTGCCATCGCTCTCATTTTCTCAAAAACGGAACATAATGAGAACGCAGAGAAGGGGACCATGCTCCTTGAAAAAAATTCTCGTTTCGTAATTCGCATGGTTGTCGCTGAAGCCGTCGGCTTGAAAGTAAGCGGTCCTGAGGCTTCCGATTCCGGTGAAAGGCTTCGCTCTGATATTGAAAGTATGTTTGACATGCTCCGTGCACAATATCGCGATAATATGGAGATAATTGTTATTCAGGAGTATATAATTCTGGATTATCTCGAGGAGAGTTCCGGAAAGATCCCACTTGCCGAGAACAAGAGTGATTCTTATACCACTGACTTTCTATCAATTTATGGGAATGGCAAACCGGTTTCAGATGAGTCCGTTCTTTTCAATCTGGAGGCAGGCAAACTCGCCAGAATCAAAAACGAACGTTTGAAAGGAAATACTCAGGAAGCAGATAATCTTGAGAAGGAGCTCTATGATAGCTCCGTTACTATTCTCTCGCTCTCTTCCATTCTGTTTTTGATAGGTCTGTCACTTTTTGTTGGAAGTGCTATGGTTGTGACTCGTTTTATATATCGCAGGCCGCCAAAGAGATTCTTCAAAATTGTTCGAAGCCTTTATTCGGAGAATCATCGTAATCTTCTCGATACATTTGTTCTCTACCTCTTCTTATCATTTCCGGTTGGAGCTGTTCTGCTTGGAAAGCTGGAGGAGCCGGATCTCTCACTCCAGCTGGGATACATGTTACTGACATTTGTCGTTTCATTGACTTATTATTATACAAGCTCGGGTGGCGGTATCAGCTTCAAAAAATTGTTTCTCGACCCCGGACCGATAAACATGATGAAGGAAATCACCTGGGGGTTACTGGGGTTTACAGGAATTTTTCCGGTTGCTGTAATGGCTACGCTGTTAACCCTGAGCCTGGTCGGTGAATCTTCAGGCGATATGAGATTTGCACATCCTGCGGTTTTTGAAATGCAGGAGAATCCCTGGTTGATTGGCGCTTTCGCGATTATTGGGGCCCCGATTCTTGAAGAGACAATGTTTCGTTCTTTCTTTTATGGATTCCTTCGTAAATATATGAGAGTAAGAAGTGCTGCATTTATTTCAGGCCTTGTATTTGCTTTGCTGCACCCTCAGGGCTGGGTCGCTTTACCCTATTTGACTGTGCTGGGAATGGGACTGGCAATTTTACGTGAATACCGACCGGGAATTATTTCGTCTGTTATTACACATGGACTTGTGAACACATTCGCAGTTATAACGATATACCTGGTTTTCTATGCAGGCAATTGAATTATCCTGCATTTTTTTTCAATAGACGTCAGTATAAAAACTCAGGATTGCATATGCCTTACGAACAAGATTTAGATTCTTATGATGGAAAAGCTCGAGCTGTAATAGAATTCGTTGACCCTGTTGTGGATGGCGGAGAGAACCCCGTAAAAGGCATTGAGGGTGACAGTGCAAATGTAACGGCTATTGCCATTGCAGATGGTCATGATCTTTTATCTCTGGAGATTGCTGTCAGGTCAGCCGATGCAACCGGCCGGGAATATTCTCCCATGGCAGAATCGGGTATGAATGAATGGTCCGGTTCCGTGACATGGGGGAAACCCGGTCTTTATTATTATACTGTTGTAGCAAGAGTGGATCATTTCCTTTCCTGGAAGGATGGTTTCAAAAAGAAGGTCGATGCAGAGGTTGTTCAGGAAGCGGATATATTAATCGGTGCTGCGCTTGTTCGGGATTGTATCTCACGAGCCAGGGGAAAAGATGCAGATAGACTGAAGTTGCACCTTCGTGTTCTAGAAGGTGAAAACGGGATGCCTCCCATCAAGGAACGTATTACCAGGGCTCTTGATAAAGAACTGCACCAGATAATGACGCGCAATCCCGATAGATCCCGCGATACAGCCTATCCGGAGATTCCCGTCTTTGTAGATCGCTTAAAAGCCAGATACAGTACATGGTATGAAATCTTTCCCAGGTCTACAGCGTCTGAACCGGGAAAGCACGGAACCTTCAGAGATGTGATTCGTCATTTACCCCGTATAGCAGCCATGGGGTTTGATGTGCTCTATCTTCCGCCCATACATCCCATTGGAACAACCTTTCGTAAGGGTAAAAATAACTCTCTCGAGGCTTCCGATATTGATCCGGGAAGCCCATGGGCAATCGGGGGAAAAGAGGGGGGTTTCAAGGACATACTTCCCGAACTGGGAAGTATGGAGGATTTCCAGGCTTTGCAGAGTGAAGCCCATAAAAAGGGTATTGAGATCGCTCTGGATATCGCGTTTCAGTGTTCTCCGGATCATCCCTATGTCCAGGAGCACCCTGAATGGTTTACGAAAAGACCGGATGGAACCATTCAGTATGCTGAGAATCCTCCGAAAAAATACCAGGATATATATCCACTGAACTTTGAAACGGAAGACTGGAAGAGTCTCTGGCAGGAACTACTCTCAGTAATTCTTTTCTGGGTCGAAAAGGGCGTGAAAATATTTCGCGTAGACAATCCTCATACGAAATCCATGTATTTCTGGCGCTGGGCGATTGCTCAAATCCGCAAGGAAAACCCGGATGTTATTTTATTAGCGGAAGCATTTACATATCCGGCGCGAATGTATCATCTGGCCAAAGCCGGATTTACGCAGTCTTATACATATTTTACATGGCGTGATACGAAAGATGAATTCGAGCAGTATTTGCAGGAGCTTACTTCTCCCGAGATTGTTAAATACTACCGTCCCAACTTCTGGCCCAATACACCGGATATACTTCCCGATCACCTTGTAAAAGGCGGAAAACCTGCATTCCAGGCGAGGCTAGTACTTGCAGCCACAATGAGTTCCAATTATGGAATCTATGGATTGCCATATGAACAGATGCACTGTCGCCCCCTTACGGAGGGGAGCGAAGAGTATTTGAATTCGGAAAAATACGAAATTAAACACTGGGATGTGGAGAAGTCCGGGAATCTATCCCACTTTATCTCTACTGTAAATTTTATACGTAAGACAAACCCGGCTCTGCATCAAACAGAGAGAATTCAATTTCACTGGATTGAAAATGACAGGATGCTTGCATACTCAAAAACCGACAGTGAGAATCTGAATCTGATTCTCACTGTCGTATCTCTGGATTTCGCATGGAAACAGTCGGGCTGGCTGAATCTTGATCCGGAGAGTCTGGGAATTGATCCTGCCATTTCATTTACTGCTGTGGATATGTTGAATGGCGAAACATATTCCTGGGATAATGGGCGAATATATATTGAACTGGATCCCGCAGTAAAGGTAGCTCATATTTTTCGGTTAGAGCAGGATAAATAATTATACGAACTACCAGGTTGCCTTTTTGCCATTACTTTAGAAAATATAATAATAGAGTGGAATGATCATGGCTGTTAAGAAAATAAAGAAAAGCAAGAAAGAAGTGAGCCTTCTTGAAGATGATCCACGCTGGTATCAGGATGCTGTCATTTATGAATTACATGTAAGATCATTCTCTGATTCCGATAGCGATGGAATTGGTGATTTTCGGGGACTGACTCAAAAACTGGATTACCTTCAGGATCTCGGGATAACGGCACTCTGGCTTCTCCCTTTTTATCCATCTCCGCTGAAAGACGATGGTTATGATACGGCCGATTACACAAATGTTAATAGTATATATGGTAACCTGAAAGATTTTCGTGAATTTTTACAGGAGTCTCATAAGCGGGGCCTTCGTGTAATTACCGAGCTGGTCTTGAATCATACATCGGATCAGCACCCCTGGTTTCAAAGAGCCAGGCGTTCTCCTCCAGGGAGTAAGTTTCGTGATTTCTATGTCTGGAACGATACCGCAGACAAATACAAAGATGCCCGAATCATTTTTAAGGATTTTGAGTCCTCAAACTGGACCTGGGATCCTGTAGCGCGTTCTTATTACTGGCATCGTTTTTATTCACACCAGCCGGATTTGAATTTTGAAAATGACATGGTGCAAAAAGCTCTACTTCAGGTAGTTGATTTCTGGTTTGGCCTTGGCGTGGATGGTTTGCGCCTGGACGCAGTCCCTTATCTGTATGAAGAAGAGAATACCTCATGCGAAAACCTTCCGGAAACTCATAGTTTTCTTCGCAAGTTGAGGAAGCATGTTGATAATAAATTTAAGAATCGTATGCTTCTCGCCGAGGCAAACCAGTGGCCCGAAGATGCCGTTGCCTATTTTGGAGAGGGGGATGAGTGTCATATGTCTTTTCACTTTCCTCTTATGCCGCGAATATTCATGTCACTCTCCATGGGAGACCGTTTCCCGCTGATTGATATACTTGAACAGACACCGCAGATTCCTGACAATGCGGAGTGGGCGATTTTTCTTCGAAACCATGATGAGCTCACACTGGAGATGGTTACGGATGAGGAACGCGACTTCATGTATCGCATGTATGCATATGATCCGCAGGCACGTATAAACCTGGGAATTCGCCGAAGACTTGCACCGCTCCTCGGAAATGATCGAAGGCAAATTGAACTCTTGAACGGGCTTCTGTTTTCGCTTCCGGGAACTCCGGTAATGTACTACGGTGATGAAATCGGTATGGGCGATAACATCTATCTGGGAGACCGTGACAGTGTAAGAACTCCCATGCAGTGGAGTGCTGACAGAAATGCCGGATTTTCACGTTCCAATCCGCAAAAATTATATTTGCCGATCATTCTTGACCCGGAATATCACTATGAGGCATTGAACGTAGAGGCGCAGCAGCAAAATCCTAGCTCATTGCTCTGGTGGATGAAACGAATTATCGCTCTTAATAAACGTTATAAAGCACTGCGTCGCGGAAGTATTGAGTTTTTACACCCTGAAAATCGACGGGTTCTTGCTTATATTCGTGAGTATGAAGATGAGAGAATACTTATTCTGGCAAATCTGAGCAGGCAGGTTGAGTATGCGGAGCTGGATATGTCTGACTATGCCGGATACTATCCTGTTGAGCTATTCGGGCAGCGCCGTTTCCCTGATATAGGAGAACTTCCATATTTTATAACAATTGCACCGCACAGTTTCTTATGGTTTTCTCTTATACCCGGAAAAACCGAAGATGAGTCACTCAGCACAGAACCTGAAACAATTGAAGCTCCGGAAGATTGGACGGCTCTTTTGCGGGGTAAAACGCTCTTACGTTTTGAAGATACACTTGCTCCTTTTTTAATGCGAAATCGCTGGTTTGCCGGCAAATCCCGTTTGATTTCAAAGGTCAATGTAATAGAAATAATTGAAGTTCCCGCAGCCCATAAGAATTACTTTGTAATTCTTATGGAGGTTGATTACGGCGAAAAGGATACCGAGATATACATGTGTCCGGTTACTCACAGAATGGATTCTATCGAAGGCGATGATGATATAATTCCGTTGTCTGCTATTATCTGTCGTTTATCTCGTAAAGGTGAATCTCAGGGATATCTTTTTGATGCCGTATACGATTCGGATTTTCTAAAATCGCTGTTTCAGATGATCTCATCCAGAAAGAGAGGAAAAGGGATTACCGGAGAGCTTGTTGCATCGCAGGGGCGTGCCTTTCGTATGTTACGGACTCTGGAGAACAAATCCATTGAGCCCGTACTGCTTAAGGCTGAACAATCAAACACGTCCATTATTTATGAGGATACCTTTATATTGAAACTTTTTCGCCGTGTGGAGAAGGGGACCAATCCGGACCTTGAGATTGGAAGATTCCTGACCGACGAGGCAGGATATCCAAACAGTCCACAGGTTGCCGGCTCCCTGGAGTTGCAGTACAAGCGTGGTCCTTCCATAACAATGGGGATCTTGCAGGGGTATGTTCCCGGAGTCCAGGATGTCTGGAGTCATATGCAGGACGTTCTCAAAAGATTTTATGAACTGGCACTTGTAACAGATCGGGAATCGCTCTCCAGTTTAAGTATTCCGAAAAAGCATATTGTAGAACTTGCCGCTATGGATATACCGGAGCAGGCCAGTGATTTAATAGGTCCGGTTCTGGAAACGACAAGACTGCTCGGACAGCGAACGGCTGAGCTTCATCGGGCACTTGCCTCGGATACGTTTAATGAAGAGTTTGTCAGTGAGGTCTTTACACCTCTCTACCAGAGATCATTGTATCAGTCCCTTCGAAATCTCACAGATAGAATATTCAGTAAGCTAAAAAAGCAACTGAACCAGCTGCCGGAAGAGCTTCAGAAGGATGGTAAAAAGCTGTATGAATCACGTGTTTCCATTCAAAATCATTTCAAATCACTCATAAGTAAAAAGGTAACATCAACCAGAATTCGAACGCATGGGGACTTTCACCTCGGTCAGGTCTTATTTACGGGCAAGGATTTTTATATAATAGATTTTGAAGGCGAGCCTTCCCGCTCACTCAGTGAAAGAAAGATCAAACGTTCTCCGCTTCGAGATGTTGCAGGTATGCTGCGTTCCTTTCATTATGCTGCCCTGGGGACCCTGCAGGAGAGGGTAGTGCATTCCCAGGACAGAGAATATTTGGAGTTTCTCTCTCATTACTGGCAAACATGGGTTTCTGCCGCTTTTTTGAAGGGGTATCTGGAAAATTGTCAATCAGAGCACTTCATACCTGATTCGAAAGAAGAGATGATCCTGCTCATTGATCTGTATAGTTTTGAAAAAGCTGTTTATGAACTGGGATATGAGATGGACAGTCGTCCTGAATGGATCCGAATACCCCTCGAGGGTATTATGGGTCTTGTTGAGAAAATGGAAGAGTAGCTGTGTATGGTGATTCTGCATAAAAATCCTGGTAATGTTTATTTTTTGCTGGATAAAAAATACCAATGATCCATATCATATTGGCCCCGGGGATTTACCAGGCTCTTTTTTGATGTTTATGATATAGATCATGCGTTGTATTGTGGATGGTAAAAAAAAATAAGCCGACAAACCATTTTTGATTGCAAAAATGTTCTTCGGTGAGTATAGACGATAGCCGGATAATTTTTCTGTAACCGATTGATTATGAAGTGTTCTAATTCGAACATTCAACCGCGAAGTTGTGAAGCAATCTGTTACAGTTAGATCGAAAAATATAAATATATATTCGCCGGTAAAAATAAATAAATAGAAACAGAGCGATCACGGTTTTTGCCGGTTGTTTCTGACACCTGATTCTTGCCAGGAAGAGTTATGAAAATAAGCACACGACTGAGAGATTTTATTTCATTCAGAGAAGACGTAAGCTGCATGACCGGCTGCCCGGTTAACACTGATAGTGGAATGTATGTTAGTCTTCTCGCTAAAGGACAGATTGAGGATGCGTATATGGCTGCCAGAGCGCCCAACCCATTTGCATCATCCTGTGCCCGTGTTTGTGCGGCGCCCTGTGAAGATGCCTGTCGCCGGGGGCATGTTGACAGACCT
>JBNKQE010000047.1:0-19700 GCA_050295715.1 Leptospirales bacterium | reverse complement strand
TGTTACATTTTTGTTTTTCTGATGCTTGTGGATATGGGTGTGATCGTTCTGGAAAATGGTGGAACTAATCCAGATTCCGAGAAGAGAGCATGGAATCCTTTGACCTTTTGCTCAATGATACTTGACTCAAGATGCAGAAAGCTAACAAGGAAACTCCAAATATAGACCACACCCCTCTAAAAGGGTAAACTGCTGGCTGATTCCGCGGTAAAAAGCAATAAACTCACTCTAACAGACAAAGGTTGGATTACATAAAATAGCATGTGGATATTCCTTATGCTTGCTTAACAGTGTGATTGGTTTCGCTCTGGTTGAATCTGCATTTCATCTGTATACTATAAATACCTCATAATTAACAAGTATATGTTATTGAGTATAATAAGAACGATGGTATACAATAATTCACAAAATACAGATTCTGAAATCGCAGTTAATTCGTTACTGAAAAAGAAACTGGATATTCTTAACAGCTCCTACTGTAAGAAAGAGTTTCTAATTTCCGATCCAATAGAATTTCCTCTTCGCTATAATGATCCCCTGAACCGGGAGATTGCAGGGTTACTCAGCGCCCTTTTCGCATATGGAAACGTAAAGGCAATCCGAAAATTTCTTGAAAACCTCCTGGGAGAGCTGGGACCGGATCCTTTCTTATCCCTCAAATCAAAAGATCTGAAAATATCAAAAAGTCTGTACTATAGATTTCAGAAGAATGAAGATATTGGACTTCTTTTAAAGGGTATGGGAAATCTTGTAAGAAAACACAAAGGTGACGGACCTATATTCGAAAAATTCTTCGCAGTAAATGTATCTGGATCTTCAGCAAGGGTAACAATTAAGAAACAGAGCTCAAAAATACAAACGGACGAAATACAGCTTTATCAGAATATTTCAAAATTTGAATCCACACTGCTAGATGAAATTTATAATTATCAAAATATTTCAGGCAAAAGATATAACGGACTTCGTCATCTAACCGGGGACGGGGTATTCAGACAGAGTCCCAAGAAAAGAATTATGCTTTTTCTTCGTTGGATGACAAGAAGTAAATTTCCCGACATGGGAATCTACAAAGAATTGAAACCGGAGAATTTAATCATCCCGCTGGATACACATATGGCGCGAATTGGAAAAATACTCGGTTTCACTCACCGCAACACGGCAATTATTAAAACAGCAATTGAAATCACACAAGGACTTGCCGGTTTAAACAGCGAAGATCCGTTAATCTACGATTTCGCATTAACCAGACCGGGTATTATTGGAGAGTGCAAAAAAGAGCAGTGCACTGACTGCCCTTTACGAATCTTCTGTCAGGCAACTTCTGAAGGGTAATGCACTCCTTCGCCGGGAGTTATCACCGGTCCCTCCCAGCCAGATAATCCACTTCTCAGGTTTCGTGCCTTAAATCCCTGAGCTGCCATCAAAAATGCAGCAGCCATTCCACGTGAGTCATTTGTACAGTAAGTTATATAGTTCTGATCGGGATCGAGTTCAGCAAAAGTCTGACGAAGCTTTTCAAGAGGAATATTCACAGCACCTGCAATATGCTCTTCTTCATACTCGGCAGGAATACGGGCATCTATAAAAACATACCCTGCCATTTCTTCCTCGGTAATATCTTCCGGAAAAGTAAATTCAAGAAATGACTTTTTTAAAATGGAATGAAAATCGGAAGCGTCCAGAGCCAGCGTCTCACAATCTTCCAGGGCACGAACAGTTGCATTTCTTTTTTGATCACGAATGAGTGCTTCTTCGCCAAATCCCTGCCCCGGAGATATTGTATCGACCTGTTTCTCTGAATCACCGTTTATTTTAATTACCGCAGCAAGGCCGTTCTTGAGTATGTAATAAAAATCGCCGCGTTCATCAACAGTTATTATGTTCTCACCGGTTTTGTAACAACGAGTAATCATCTTATGTGTAAGCGTAATCATCTTCTCGGGTTCAACCAGAGCCAGAGGCTGAAGAGTCTTTATCGAGTGATAATCCTGATACTGCCGGGAACGGCTTTCCAGCATTTCATGGAATGATGATTCGGTCATAATAATTTCTTCAAAATCTTTCTTACTCAGGCGACCGAGAGTGACATCCGTACGGGCAATAACATTTGTATGACGATGCGAACAGGTTAACAGTGCCATTTCGCCGAAACCCTCTCCCTGATCAAGTATCTCTATAATAGCGCTCTGACCGAACTTAGTACGTTTTGTAATCTCAACAGACCCTTCCTTAACAAAATAGAAATAATCAGCCGGTGTATTCTGACGAATGATTTCAACTCCAGCCGGTTTTTCAACTTCCTCGACACGTGACGCAATTTCATCCAGGCAATGATCTGAAAGTTTTGAGAAAAATTTATAACTCTTTAGTTGTTCGGCTGTAATCATGGTCTATCCTGTAATTCGAAAAATTTACAATACTTAAGCCAGTATCCGAATTCACCTGTTTCCAGTATGCAAAGAATTGTTCCCTATTTTGAAGATTTAAATCGGGAACAATTACCGGAACCAGTAAATATATTCCAACTATTCACTCTCCTCTTTTTTGTTCTTATACTAACAACTTATACATTAAATTTTCGTTATAAGCTGTTTTCTACGGGTGGAAGTGAAATACGTATATCCATATATTCACGTATCATTCTGTCTATAATCTCCGAAACAGAGAGTACTTCGGTTATTTGAGCAACACCGTGACCTGCAGACCAGATATCCTTCCATCTCTTGTAAGCCACCTCTGTAGTCATTTTCCCGCCCTCCTCTTCACGTGCCAGGTCCATCTTTTGCAGAGACTTTTCCAGCCAGTTTGCAGGAACTCCGGATATTCTGTCTGTATATACAATATGCTCGGGTTGAGATTCTATGAGCATATCTCGATATTGCTCACTTGCCCCGGACTCATTTGATGCAATAAACCGAGTCCCCATATACACTGCATCAGCCCCAAGAGAGAGCGCGGCAGCCATCTGGGCGCCGCCGGAGATGGCACCGGCTGCAAGCACAGGCAGTCCCAATTCTTTTTTTAGAAGCGGTATCAGGCTGAAAGGGCTTATTGCACCGGCATGTCCCCCGGCACCCTGAGAAACCGCAATCAGAGCATCCGCTCCTCCTCGGGCTACAAGTTTCGCTTGACGCAGTGTAGTTACATCACAAAATACTTTTGAACCGGCGGAACGGGCCTCTTTAACAACTGATCGGGGAGTTCCCATGGATGTAATGATTAATTCTACATTTTCATCAAGACATATATGAAGTTGTTTTTTCCATTCAGGATTATGCTCTCGATAGAGAATAATATTTACACCTATAGGTTTGTCAGTGAGACTACGTGTAATCTGGATTGCATCACGCAGCTCTTCAGGGGTCCTGTAGTTCATGGATGGAAAGCAGCCCAATCCGCCACTGTTGGAAACAGCGGCCACAAGTTGAGGATAAGATACAAGAAACATGGGAGCTCCCAGTACCGGGAGGTCAATATGCAACATTTCTGTGATAGAAGTTTGAATCTTCATTGTCATATTCCGTCTCATAAAGGACGATATAATATAATCTTTTCCTCATAAAATCGTGTCGTAATTATAAATGAATAAAGATAATAATAATATGCCGGATTTATCAGATTCTATCGGTTACGTGAATCAACTGCGTGATATGGGGAAAGGTTACGAATTCATAAAAACCATGACCATATTGTGCGATGTGGCTGCAGATGGGAACAGGAATGCTCTGAGTATACTGGAGATAATGCTCGGTGAATGCCAGTCACAGGATAAGTGGATCAAGGCAAATTACTGGTGTTCAATGGCAATTCGCTCACTTATAAACACGAGAACTCCTGAATCCATGAAAATCATTCTGGGCTATATCCGCAAACTTCCGGAAAATACTCCCTTTGGAGCTATTGATTTAATATCAAGTCTGCTGCCTGTATACAGACAGATTATACTGGGACCTGCAAAGGATCTGGCAATGCAGAGTTCCAGGTCTGTACTGAAAGCCATTGGATTGCAGACACTGTGTAATATGTATCTGGAAGGCAGTCTCACGGGAGAAAATGCGCTGCATCTCTATAAGCTCATCGAAGATTTCAAAGGCGATAGATATCTTACTCAGCATCACGTAGAGCTTGTCCGCTCCTACAGATACAGCCTTGATCGCGCTGAACAGGAAAAAACATTCATTCCTGTAACGGATCAAATGACCGATGATACCTACGATGAATATGCAGATGATACTGACAGACTCCTTTCCGATATAATGAGCGAACTAGATTGAATAGTCGTAATCATTTTTCGCATATTCAAAACGTTCTAAATCGTTATAATTGATGATCTATATGTAAGTTCTGCTTCATGACTTATACAATATCCTATTAATTCCGGCAGATTTTTTGTTTATATCTGCCGGCTGTCATTTAGAACTTATAAGAGATTGAGGCTGTCCAGCTTACACATTCCCTGTAGGATTTATACAGGTAATCTTCACCGACTATATCGTATCCGAGATTCTTGTTTACCCATACAACATACGAATTTTTCTGATACCATTTGAATTGAGCATTTATATAATTCTTAGCCCCAATCTTTAAGGAGTTCGCATATCTTACAATCACATCGAAAACAAGATCTGCAATATTCGCATCAATCACTTTGCCTATTACATTACCCGGTACACTCAGGGCCAGAGATGGATTAAATACATATAGCACTGTTCAATGCCTCAATCCAAAAAATAAATCTCCAGACCAGAGCAAATTGCAGGACCCGGAAATTGTCAGACGATTTATTATCCGGCAAAGACAACACTTCCATCATTAAATCGGTTTTCAATAAAATCTATCGCTGCGGGCAGTTCGGGTATGATTTCTGATGCATCTGCATATGCGATACGAGCAAGTTCTTGATCCTGAACGAGATCAGAAAGACGAAAGTTATCAATACCATGCTGACGCTTACCAAGGAGTTCACCAGGACCTCGTATTTTCATATCGACTTCGCTTAAATAAAATCCATCTTCACTTTTGACGAGCGCCTCCAATCTCTCTTTAGCTTCGTCATTGGGATTTTCAGGAGCCATTAAGATACAAAAACTCTCTTCACGTCCTCGTCCTACACGGCCGCGAAGCTGATGCAGTTGTGAAATCCCAAAACGTTCGGCATGTTCAATTAGCATTACCGTTGCATTGGGAATATCAACACCAACCTCGATTACCGTAGTGGTAACAAGGATATGGATACTTCCCTCTTTAAACTCCCGCATTATTCTCTCTTTTTCAGAAGGCTTAAGTCTTCCGTGCAGCAGTTCCAGATGAAATTCAGGAAAAATAATACCGGAAAGTTCTTTGAAAGCGTCGGTTGCGGCTCGAAGGTCTATCTTCTCTGATTCATCAATCATTGGATAAACTATAAAACACTGTTGTCCCTGACTCACATATTTTCGTATTGATTTATAAACACCGTTTCTGCGGGATTCTGTAAACATAAGAGTCTTCACAGGTTTTCGCCCGGCCGGTTTTTCTTTTAATGTAACCATCTGCAGATCGGCAAATTCAGTAAGGCAAAGACTTCTGGGAATAGGTGTAGCTGTCATTGCAAGTATATCAGGATTTTTACCTTTTGCTCGCAATAATTCCCTTTGTTCAACACCGAAACGATGTTGTTCATCGATAATAACAAATCCCAGATCTTTAAATGAGACTGAATCATCAATCAAGGCATGAGTACCGATTACAAGGTCCACATCGCCTGTCTGACATCCAAATATTACATCCTCACGCTTTTTCTTTTTATCACCACCGGTTAAAAGCTCGACTCTAAACATAGAAGCTAATCCAAGAAAAGACGTTATTGTTTGAAAATGTTGACGCGCAAGTACTTCTGTAGGTGCCATCAATGCCGCCTGAATACGATTGCTTATATAGTGATAGGCAATGGCAAGTGCCACAATTGTCTTACCGGATCCAACATCGCCCTGCAAAAGAAAGGCCTGTGGATAATTCTTTTGACACTCTTTATTAATATAACTTATAGCATTTTCCTGTTCACCTGTAAGAGAAAACGGCAACCCTTTTATAAATGTATCGAATGATTCCGGTTCAGCATAGGGAAGCGGCCACAACTCTCTTTGATACCTTGTGCGTTCTTCTCTTTTTTTTCGCATCAATGAGTTGAACAAGTAAAGCTCTTCGTATTTAAGGCGATTTTTAGCATTTTCAAGAACATCCATATCTTCCGGAAAATGCATAGTATGAAGAGCAAACTTCCTGTCCGGATATGAATACTTTTTTAAAAGCGTTTCGGAAAGCGTCTCCGATATATCAATATCCGATAGACCAAACGCTCTGTGAACAATGCGACGTATACCGCGACTGTCCAATCCCTTCTTTTTCATATCCTCTGTTGTGCTGTATACAGGAACGATTCGACCTGAATGAAGAAGATCACCTCCTTCATCATCCAGAAATTCATAATCCGGATGGAGCATCTGCATTCCTTTATAGAATTCAATTTTCCCGGAGACAAGCATCCTCTGCGCATTTTCGAAAACACCCAGAAAGTATTTCGCACTATTAAAAAATACGAGAGAGAGTGATTCACCGGATACTGTTGTGCAATTCACAACAAGCCGTGTTTTGCGACCATGTGCGAGAAATTTATTATTTACTGTCACCTCCAGTGTTACATAGTGTCCGCTCTGCAGCAAGGTGGTAGCGGTTACAGTTCGATCAATATATCTCCTGGGGAAATAGTAGAAAAGATCTTCCATCGTAGTAATTCCTTGAGCTTGAAGGGATTCACAACGAGCGGGACCAATACCTTTTAATGATTCAATTCCTCGTTTCATGAAATGAGTTTCATCCTGTTTTATTTACACTATTTGAATATAACGGAATTTTTCAATACAATACTGAATATGCGAAAATTATGCACAATGCCACAAAACAACCCGGTTAGATATTGTGAGTTGCCCTTGCAATAACACTCGCTCCGTAACAATAAATTCCGTGCTCCGGACTTCTATCAATCCTTTTCTTCTCATGTTTGTTATGCTATTTTCATACGAATGCGTATTTCCATAATAAACTTGACACTATAAATATTCGGTGCATTTGCTTTGCAATGGGTCGTAACTTAAGATCATTCAGCGGACTTTTAGCTGTACTTCCTGCTTTATATGCTACCTATATGACCTATCATTATCGCTGGGTATGCGATGATGCTTTTATAACATTTCGATATTCCCGAAATCTGGCCAGAGGACTTGGACCTGTTTTCAATATTGAGGAAAAGGTAGAGGGTTACACAAACTTCCTGTGGATGGCCTTCCTGGCTCTTCCGGAATATTTCAATTTTGATCTTATGTTGATTACAGATATTTCAGGAATCCTTTTTTATGCAGGTATATTACTATTTATTTTTCTAATCTCCAGATCATTGAATCCCTCTGATGGAATCGCAAACGCTGTGCCGGTTGCCATGATCGGGTATGCATTCCACAAACATGGATGGATATATGCCACTTCCGGACTGGAAACTTCATTTTTTATGTTTTTGCTGCTGGCCGGTTACTATTTCATGATTACAGCGCGAAATTTATACAATCGCCAGATTGCTGTAACTCTCCTTGTGCTGAGTGCAATGACAAGACCGGATGGACTTCTTTATCTTGGAATGGGAATCGTATACAATGAAATCAAGGCCTTTAAGGAATCTAGAAATATATCGCTTTTACTTAAGGATGCTTTTTTAACGAATCTTCCTGTTATTTTAATCTTTATTCCTTACTGGATCTGGCGATACAATTATTACGGATGGCTTTTTCCGAACACCTATTATGCGAAATCCGGTGATCTTTCATACTGGAAACAGGGAATACGTTATACTTTTTTATATTTTAAATCATACTGGTTACTTTTAATTTTACTGTTATCCATTCCTGTATACCTTGCCGGAAAACTGAATGAATGGCGAAAACTGGACAACAAAACACTTGCATTTTTCATTCTCCTTCTTATCCCATCTGTTATTTCTATATTTTATTATACAAAGATTGGAGGGGGATTTATGTTTGCCAGGTTTTTGATACCTGCTACACCATTAATGTATCTTATGATTGAATACACTTTAACAAGACTCACAAAAAGGTCATTGCATATATTTATATTATTGTTTATAATAACTGGCTCAGTCATGCGATATGATCCATATAAGAACACAAAGATTCCATCTATACATGGAGTGTTTGAAGAATTCAAACTTTACAATCGTGCACAGATAAAGTCGCAAAAGATTATATTTGAAAAATTACAGCCTTACTTTAAAAATGCGCGAATTTCATTCTACGGATCTCAGGCAATGATTGCATATTTTCTGGACCCTTACTATGCACTGGAAGCGACAACCGGATTAACGGATGAATACCTTGCCCATAAAAGTATTAATGCAAGAGGTCAAACAGGTCATGAAAAGAACGCAAGCAGGGAATATCTAAGAGAAAGAAATATCAATATTGATATGAAACCTGTATTGAATTACGATGAAGATGATTTTTCACTTTTTATGATTAAAGGGTTGTATGTTGCAACAAGTATTATTCAATACGATAATGCAATAATGGAGCCGATGTCCGAAATCGACCTGGTACAGTTTGTTAATTTTCCTGAATATCTGGATCACTACATCCGCTCAATGGATCTGTATCCGTTATCAAAAATCAGATCTGATTACAGGGTATTTAAAGATTACTACTTTGATAACAACAATGATCCTGTCAGGGAAAAGCATATTCTATCGCGCATATAATTTTATATTCGTAACCTGACCTTGCGCCGGGAAGTTTTCGCTAGAAAACTGAGCACATGCGAAAGTAATGGAGGGGTTTGGGGACGAGCTCCAATTAACTTTCGACGGAAATACACTTTACGGAAATCATATAATCCGGTCCTTGAAACTGATATGAATGAAGAAATAATTCAAAAAGCACGTAACGCTGTAAGAGAAGCCGAAGCAGTGATCATAACAGCAGGAGCTGGTATGGGAGTAGATTCCGGACTTCCGGATTTTCGCGGTAAAGAGGGATTCTGGAATGCTTACCCTGCCGCAAAAAAATTAAACCTTGAATTTCAAGAGATGGCGAATCCTTATTGGTTTTCCCGGGATCCTGAACTTGCCTGGGCTTTTTATGGTCACAGACTGAATCTCTACCGTAGAACAAATCCCCACCCTGGATTCAAACTCCTTCTGGAATATGCTGGTTCGAGAAAATACGGGTACTTTGTTTTCACATCTAATGTTGACGGACAATTTCAAAAAGCCGGATTTGATGGAGACCGCATTGAGGAGTGCCATGGCTCCATTCATCATTTTCAGTGCGCCCATAACTGTAATAAAGAAATATTTTCCGCACCAGAATATGATATTCGCATAGATGAGGAGAGTTTTCGAGCCATAGAACCACTACCATCCTGCCCTTCCTGCGGCGATATTGCAAGACCCAACATTTTAATGTTTGGAGATTGGGGTTGGAATTCATCACGAACGGGTGAACAATCGAAACGATTCACTGAGTTTTTTAATACACTGATCAGTAAAAATGTCAGGCCAGTAATCATTGAAATTGGTGCCGGACATTCCGTACCCACAGTTCGCATGACATCTGAAGAGATCTGTGACAGAAGCGGTGGAGTATTAATTCGTATAAATCCCAGAGATACCGATATCCCTGCGGGAAATATTTCTCTGTGCGATGGCGGACAATCCGGGATTGAAACAATTCTTGATTCTTGATACCTTTTATCTCCTGATTTGCAGAGGACTTTTTATCATAATGAGAAGACGAAGAATTAATTGTCCTCTTTCAGCCTGCAACTGATTGCTATTCTTTTTTTCTTGCTTGAGAGACTACACAAATAAATGGTCCATTTCTCAATAATTAAAGAGTATACTCCCTTACCATTTGAAGTTAAGTTTACCGTTAAGAAAACAGGTCCGATTAATGAAAATATTAATAGCTAAAAATACCTGCCTGCCAAAAATGTTCCTTCGGATCGTATACTGTGTCACAGAAAAGTCTGATCACAATTATTAAATTCAACTTACTGGTAAGTGATATTATCGGGTTCTGGGCCCTGGGAAATGTCTCATATTACTGGTTTACCGGTGGCCTTGCCCCGCAGCTGCTTTTTCAATTTAACTTCCTCCTTTTAGTTCTCCTGAATGTATTTGTTTACCATATTTTTAACAATTATACACCTGTAGATAGAGACCTGGGTTTGATCCTTCCTTTCCGATTTATTATCTCCTTTTTGATCGCCTTTGGAATCTCCGCACTATTTGTTTTTATCAGTCCCTATCGATACCAGGGCGGATTCTGGTCATGGAAAGTTTTTTATACTACCCTGGGATTGTTTTTCTTCTGGGGATTTCTGGTTCGAATCTTTTATTTTTTCTATGTTAAGTCACATATGGAAAAGATAAAAAGCAGATGGCTCTTTATCATGGGAGGAGATGCTGCCCGTCAGGTTTTATCTGAGATACAGAATATGAAACTGGACTGGGATGTTCACATTCTACTCGATCCGCAGACAAAACTGGACGCATCACTCAAAAAAATCCTTGGGAATCGTATGGTCGGGAAATGGGATGATCTGGAAAAGTTCATTCACGAAGACTGGAATGGTATAGTAATGGGTTTCAATCCCTTTCTGCCCGAAAAATTGGTACAGGGACTTATGAAAGCCAGGATTCATGGCTACCGTGTTATGGATCTATCGGACTTTTACGAACATGTGTGGGAAAAGGTTCCCGTGCTTCATTTAAAAGATGGATGGTTCGTTTTTTCACAGGGCTTTTCTATTCTGCACAATCGAATTGGACTGGAGATTAAACTTCTCATTGACTTTTTTCTTTCATTTATCCTTTTTTTCACACTACTGCCAGTTATGTTTATAACGGCAATTATTATAAAGCTGGAGAGCACCGGTCCCATTATATATAAACAGGAGCGAACCGGTAGAAACGGTAAGGAGTTTACACTCTATAAATTTAGGTCCATGAGAATGGATGCAGAGAAATCTGGGGCTGCCTGGGCCAGGAAAAACGATAACCGCGTTACAAAAGTCGGAAGATTTATTCGACTGACGAGAATTGACGAACTCCCGCAACTGTGGAATGTGCTGCGCGGAGATATGAGCTTTATTGGACCGAGACCGGAACGTCCTGTTTTTAACGACCTTCTCGAAAAAAAGATTCCCTATTATGATTTACGGCACCTTGTAAAGCCTGGAATAACCGGATGGGCCCAGGTACTCTACCCCTACGGCGCCTCCGAAGAGGATGCCCGCAAAAAACTTGAATACGATCTTTATTACATAAAGAATTATTCTGTATTGCTAGATTTTCGAATAATTTTCAAAACGATTCGTGTCATTTTATTTGTACGCGGAAGATAGCAATAAATACTCCTCACACTTATAGACTATCATTCTAACACTTCGGATATTCACATATTAGTGTTGAAAACGGATCGAATACAGATATGCAGTATAAACTCTCCTTAAACTGGTTGCCATTTCTCTAATACTCATTGAGTCTGGCCCCTTATGAAACGGGTTTTTATAACAGGTGGAGCCGGTTTTATTGGAAGTCATCTATTAGAGAGACTATCCCATCAAAATATTCACTCTACCATATACGATAATTTTTCTTCCACCGCTATAACTGAAAAAAGCCTGGAGAGTATTTTCCAGTCGTCAAGCGCAAATATTTCCATAATTCATGGAGATATCCGCGATGATAAAGAGCTGACTAAAGCCATGGTGGATGCAAAACCGGACTCATCCGTGCATTTAGCAGCTATGGTAAGTGTTCCTCTATCAATTGAAGAACCGGAGAAGTGCCAGGATATCAATTTAAATGGCACAAAATATTTTATAAAAGCATCGAAAGAAGCAGGTGTTAAAAGCCTTGTATATGCATCAACGGCAGCAGTGTACGGAAATAGAATTCCTCCCCTGTACGAAGATAACGTTGATGATACAAATCCCATATACCTGCAAAGTCTTCTCAGCCCTTATGCGAAGACAAAACTCTCCGGCGAACGAATGATACGGGAGTCAGGAAAGAGATATCAAATATATAGATTTTTTAATGTATATGGAGAAAGGCAGAGTATATCCGGTGGGTATCCGGCAGTGGTTCCACGATTTATGCAGGGGATACTGGATGAAGATTCCGTTACGATCTTTGGCGATGGCCTTCAAACTAGAGATTTTATTTATGCCGGTGATATTGCCAAAGCAATTATATCAGGGATAAACTCTGAAATATCCGGAGTTTTCAATGTCGGAACGGGTAAAATCAAAACAATACTGGACCTTATCGACACGCTCAGATCGGTTTCACATAGAGAGTTTGAAGTTATTTTTGCTCCATCGCGAAAGGGTGATATTACACACAGCTATTGCAACGTGGACAGAATAAGAGATAACCTTGGCTTTGTTGCTAAAACCGGATTTTTTGACGGCATCAAAAATACATATGAATATTACAAACAGTATGGATTTTGATCATTTCTATTGATTATTAAAATTCTTTTAGATACATTTTCCATATTTTCAATTATGATTACTTATTAATAATATTATATTTGTAATATTGTTTGCACAATAAATATTCGCTGTATAAGACATTATCTCCCTGATTTTTTAAGGTTCATAATTCTATCAATTTTATAGGCTCGCTTATTCTGAGATTCATAATAGGTTCTCATCAGCAATTCTGCGATCAGCCCCATAAAAATTGATTGAAACCCTGTCAGTGTAAACAGGGTAGCAAGATTTGGAAGCGGAGTTCTGTTAAAATTAACGCCTTCTATATATTTAAAATACAGCATCATAATGAAAGTCAATAATGCGCCGATAAAACTCAAAATCCCGAAACCTCCAAAGGCATATATTGGTTTCTGTGAGTACGCAATTAAGAATTTGACAACTATCAAATCCAGGATGACTTTGATAATGCGTTCCATTCCATATTTTGACTTACCTGATTTTCGCTCCTGGTGTGAAACCTCAATTTCTGTAACTTTCGCCCCATTTATAAACGCGTATATAGGTATGAAACGATGCATCTCCCCGTATAGATCCACATCCTTAATAACTTCTTTTCGATAGGCTTTAAGTGTACAACCATAATCATGGAGCCTGACACCGGAGATTCGAGAGATTATACGATTGGCAATTAATGAGGGAAAATTCCTGGAGATTGGATTATCCTTTCGATTCTTACGCCAGCCGGAGACAACATCAAATCCCTCCATCAATTTATTTAACAGTAATGGGATATCACCGGGATCATTCTGTAAATCTCCATCCATCGGGATAATTATATCACCTGTGGCATAATCAATTCCAGCCATCATGGCAGCCGTCTGACCGAAATTGCGTCTAAAATGAATAACTTTATATTGTTTATTATTTTTACATTTACTGTCCAGCAAGATGCCACTGCCGTCTGTTGAGCCGTCATTGACCAGAATAACTTCGAATTTATGGCCAGGAATCGGCAGAATGGAATCTAATCTTTCAAACAGGGGTGTAATATTGCCAATCTCATTGTAGACCGGTATCAGTATGGAAAGCTTCATATCAGTAGGGTTAAAATCTAACACTCCCTGCTGTTTTACCATTCCTTTTTTAGCTTACATGAAACTGTTTTTAATGTGACAGCTAAAGAGTGGATTATGAATAGTAGTGTGTCGTTATATTGAGTTTGACGAACGGTGAATACAAATGATTGGATGACTGATCTATGAATATTTTGATTACAGGCGGAGCTGGATACATTGGAAGTCACACAGTGCTTGCTCTTAAAAATAATGGACATCATACCGTAATACTTGATGATTTCTCAAAGGGATTTCGAGACCTGGTTTTTTCCGATGAGCTGGTAGAAGGAAAGATACATGACCGTGAGCTTATCCGAAGTACAATAAAGAAATATTCAATTGATTCGATTCTTCATTTTGCAGCATTTATTGAAGCCGGCGAGTCAATGAAAAATCCTGCACGGTATTTTTATAATAATGGAGAAGGAAGTCTCGCGTTGCTTGATGCAGCCATCTCCTCCGGTGTAAAAAGATTTATCTTCTCCTCAACCGCCGCCCTGTACGGATTTCCCGATTCAATACCAATTACAGAGGATTCAGCCCTGATACCGGCCAACCCGTATGGTGAGTCTAAATTAATGACAGAAAAGGTTCTATCATGGTATTCACAATTATATGGGCTGAACTATGTTTCGCTGAGATACTTTAATGCATCCGGAGCAGATCCCGAAGGAAGAACTGGAGAGAAACACAATCCGGAAACACATCTAATACCCATTGCACTGCAGGCCGCTTACGGCGAACGTCCCGGAATGTTGATTAACGGTACCAATTATAGTACTGAAGACGGATCATGCATTCGCGACTATGTGCATGTGAGCGATCTTGCCAGAGCTCATGTCCTGGCTCTGGAATTTTTGGTTTCGGAAAAAAGAAGCGAAGTGTTCAATCTGGGCAGTGAAACAGGTTATTCGGTGCGGCAAGTTATTGATATTGTTCGCAAAGTAACGGGAAAAGAATTCAAGGTGGAAGAGGGTCCACGAAGACCGGGCGATCCTGATATCCTCATTGCCTCATCAAAAAAAATTCGAAATGTACTCGGCTGGAAACCTGAATACGCAGAGCTTGAGACAATAGTATCTACAGCAAACAACTATTATAAAAGAAGAATGGGATTGGACTGAACAAATTCATACTTCTTTTTTTTTACATGCAGTACCAATCCTTTTATTTCGTAAACTCTTGAATCATTAAAGGAATTAAATACTGCACATTCAGCGAAAGGTCAATAATGTGTCATCGATGCTTTCCCGATTGGAAAGACATTGAATCCCATGTCAAACAATTTCTGGTGATCAAGATAGGTTCTACCATCAAAGATGAATGCGGGTTTTTCCATTGAATCAAAAATTTTCTTAAAATCCAATTCTTTGAATTCATCCCAGTGTGTGATGATTACTATAGCATGGGCGTCTGCAGCCGCCTTATACGGGTCAGATTCAAATTCTATTCCATTTTTTACATCAGCCAATTCGATTTTTGCATTCTCCAGAGCTTTTGGATCATGTATTACAAGATGGGCCTTCTCTTCAAGAAGTCCACGGCATACCGGTTCTGCAGGAGTATCTCTGGTATCATTTGTATCCGGCTTGAACGCATAACCAAAAATCGCAATTCGCTTTCCGGCCACTGTATTGAACTGATTGTCAACAATAGTACGAACAAATCTGCTCATCTGATAATCATTCATATCCACAACACTCTTCCAGTAGGCGCTCACCTCTGGAAGCCCAAGTGTTTCGCATACATAAGACATATTTAATATATCTTTTCGAAAGCAGGAACCACCGAATCCGACTCCGGCCTGAAGAAATTTTGATCCTATTCGGGTATCCATACCGATCGCCTTTGCAATCTCATGTACATCGGCACTTGTTTTTTCACAGATAGCGGATACTGCGTTTATAGAACTCACACGCTGAGCGAGAAATGCATTTGCAACAAGTTTCGCAAGTTCACTGGACCATACGTTTGTTAAAAGAACCTGATCCGTGGGTATCCATTGACGGTAAACCTCAGCCAGTGCTTCAGCTGCCTCGCGTCCTTCCGGAGTATTTTCACCGCCTATAAGGACTCTGTCCGGCTCCATAAGATCCGTAACTGCGGTTCCCTCTGCCAGGAATTCAGGGTTGGATAAAACCTGAAACTTCTTTCCCTCATTGCCTGAATGAAGAATTCTTGAGATTGCCTCAGCAGTCTTAACAGGTACTGTACTTTTCTCCACAATGATTGCACCGCTTTTTGCATGAGCAAGTATATCACGGGCTGACTTCTCCCAGTAACGGAGATCTGCGGCCATGCCGGCACCACGGCCATAATCTTTTGTGGGGGTATTAACACTGACAAAAATTAGATCGGCGTTTGCAAGAATTTCAGGGCTGACAATCTTAAAGAAGAGGTTCTTATCTCTACGACGAAATACTACTTCGTCCAGACCCGGTTCAAAAACAGGGAGTTCATTGGAGTTCCAACCGGCGATTCTCTCTTCATTGAGGTCTACCACAGTAACCTGAACATCATGACACTTATCTGCAATGACAGCCATTGTCGGACCGCCAACATAACCGGCTCCGATACAAACTATATTTTTGACTTTCATATATTCTTACCCGTAAATTTATAAAATCTTTATTCGAAGGATGACAGGGTATCAACCTGTTTCACTGCCAGTCAAAAATGACTGTGTATATCATTTTTGAGACCATGAACTTCTCTTACTTGATTTTTTACCATTAGAAAAACAGAGAAATTGACGTTGAAATTATCCTATCGTCTCTTTCCAGTTGCTTCTCAATATAATTATTCAGTCTTCAATATCAGGTTCTACAAAGATCCACTTAATAGAGGGAATATTCCGCTTTATCTCTTTTTCAATCTCATTAATAATTGAGCTGGCCTCTCTCACTCCCGGATTTCCGGCAAACTCCACTTTTGCCGATAAAACAATGTCGGGCCCATTTTGAATGGTTAAAATTCGAAAAATAGTCTCAATTTCGGAACGTGAATTTATTATTTTGTAAATTGTCTTTTCTATTTCCGAATCTGCAGACTGCCCGAGCAGCATGTCTTTTACACGAAACCCAACAAAAACGGAAACAATCAGAAGAATAACTCCAATTACAATAGAACCCATTGCATCGTAAAATGAATTGCCTGTGTAAGAGGCCATCAGGATAAATCCAAATGCCATGGTCAGCCCGGATAGAGCTGCCAGATCTTCGCCAAATACAACCACAAGCTCCGCATTTCTCGATTCATTGAGCCAGCGCCAGAGACTTTTGTTTTTACGTTTTTTATTGATTTCGCGGGTTGCACCAATCAGACTTCCCCCTTCAAGTAAGATTGAGATCCCGAGAACAGTTAACGCGATCCAGGCATCCTCCAGAGGGCTGTTCACTGATAGTTTGTGTATACCTTCATATATTGAAAATAGTCCACCCAGGCTGAAGAGCATAATGGCAACAATGAAACTCCAGAAATATATGGCTTTCCCATAACCAAGCGGATGTCTGGAATCGGGTTCTTTCTTTGAGCGATAAATTCCTAAGAATAAAAGTAACTGATTTCCAGTATCTGCATATGAATGAATTGCTTCGGCCAGCATACTGCCTGACCCGGTAAATATCGCAGCAAATGTTTTGATTATGGCAATGCCAAAATTTGCCAGCAGCGCATATAATATGGCTTTTGTGGAAGATTCATGTCCTGACATAAGTGACAGAGCATCTGCACTATCCAGTGTGTAAATCCAAAAATTCAGTAACTCTATTATTACAGGTCGCCTTGAAATAACCCAGGGCTGTCTCCTGGTAAGATACATTGGCAAGAGTTTATTTGAATGATCTGGTACCCCATCCTACATGGAGATATCGCTTTCGACCGGATTGTTATAGGGGGGGTACCCTGTCGTCATCAAGAAAAACAGTCAAATGGATCCGTTGTCGGAGCCTTCCAATACCTGAAATCAGACAGTTAAAAAAAAAAGATCGGACCGAACCAGACAGAATCGGACATGCAAACTTTCTAAACTAATATTTCACTTGTTTAATGCTGTTTTTGGCAATATATTTAGCCGAAAATGAGGTGACATTAGTATGAACGACTATAGTGAAATATCCCCTGAAAATGGAAATATAAAGCATAACGATATTATAAACATAACGGCAAGAAGCAAAACAAGGAATAATTTTTCTCAAAAATTCTACAAACGTCTTCTGTCCCGTCAGACTCCTGACTTTTTCAAAAATATTGACGGAACCATTAGAATCAACGCCGGACGGATAGCACGACTTTTCAATCTTTCGGAACTGGAAGAGGACTTACTTGTGGATATGGCGGGTTTTCAACTAGAAGAAGAATTGACAGGAGAGAATACTTCCGTCGAAACCATAAGCTTTTCTGACGCCTATCCACTCCTTACCCCTGATGCACGCCTGCGAAAATTTGGCTTTGTGGAAACCTCTGATGCAGAAGAGTCCCCTTTCCCAGAATTTATAATACCCGAAAGAATGATATTCGCCCTTATGGGTGTCGAAGCAATAGATGAAACTATTTGTGAAATGACCACAGAAGCAATCCAGCATACAAAACTCACCGGATCAAGGACCAACTTCGCCCGAAAAATAGCAGGGCTGATCCAGAACGAAAAAGCCAAAAACGAATCAGGGCCCCATCCGGAAGGGATCATTTTAGAGCTAACCGGAAATAACTTTTCAGACCTT
Source organism: Leptospirales bacterium (assembly GCA_050295715.1). Taxonomy (GTDB): domain Bacteria; phylum Spirochaetota; class Leptospiria; order Leptospirales; family Leptonemataceae; genus JBNKQE01. The sequence continues at coordinate 1,315 of JBNKQE010000047.1, read as the reverse complement.
CGGTCCATAGCCATTCTCGCACTTCAGGAGTCCGCTCAAAAGCCATACATACTTCGACTGCGAAGCATCTTTACAGGTCCCGAGCATGAAACAGAGTTTATTAAACTCTGGAACCGGGATTCCCGGCTGGCTTCTCTGAGTGCCATAGTTGAACTGTCCGGCGAAGAGTCCTCTCAAGAATACAGCCAGATTATAGAATTGATTACAGCACTCAACTCCCCTGTGATCGTTCTTTCCCCAAATGTTCGTGAAGGCTACAAACAAAAGTTCATGAGCTTCGCCCTTCCGGAATTGGATCACACTGAACAGGACGAACTGTGGGAAACAGCACTCTCTTCAACAGAAGGAAAACTCAAGTCCCACATCTATGATCTTACAAACAGCTTTCTATTAAATCCATCAGACATTGCTCGTATCGCGGCACTTGCCCTGTCCACAGACACGAAGGCCGAAAATACAGAAGTCGTGGCCGGTGAAATCCGTCGGGAAGCAAAAAAAGCATCCCGCCCGCCCATACGGGACCTTGCCACACTCATCGAACCCATTACCACACTGGAGGATCTGGCCGTCCCCGATACAACGCAAAAACTCCTGAAAGAAATCATCGATCGCGTACAGAATAACCGAAAAGTCCTCTATGATCATGGATTTAAAAATAAATACCAACGCGGTCTTGCCATCACAGCTCTATTCTATGGAGAGAGCGGAACAGGAAAAACCCACGCCGCCGAAGCCATCGCAGGAGAACTGGACCTTGATCTCTATCGCATAGACCTATCTCGCGTCATCTCAAAATACATTGGCGAAACAGAGAAAAACCTTGGACGTATCTTTGACGGCGCCAAAAATTCAGGATCAATCCTCCTTTTCGATGAGGCCGACGCCCTTTTCGGTAAAAGAAGCGAGGTAGCAGATGCACACGACAGGTATGCGAATCAGGAAATATCATATCTCTTACAAAAAATGGAAGAATACCAGGGCCTATCCATCCTTACAACAAACCTTGCCAACAACATGGATGACGCCTTCAACAGACGTATAAACTATCGTCTTGTCTTTTCAATGACAGACTTACCCACTCGAAAAACTATCTGGGAACGAATCTTCCCGAAAGAAACCCCCACGCACAACCTGAATTACGCAGAACTTGCAAAAGAACTGGAACTCACAGGAGCAGAAATCAAAAACCTGGCGCTCCGGGCGGCATATGTGGCTGCAGCAGCCGAGGAACCAGTCAAAATGAAACACATCCGCATAGTTTTGAAAGACGAACTGGATAAGATCGGAATTCGCATCAACAATGGAGACCTGACCC
>JBNKQE010000046.1:0-19847 GCA_050295715.1 Leptospirales bacterium | reverse complement strand
CTGCAGAGTGGTTATCTGGATTCTCTGCAGGCGGAAGCCCGGCACCATAATGTGCCTGTAACCACATTATGTCACATTATACTCCTTCTGTGGCAAGTTTTTTTTAGAGCAGGGGGGAAAGATTTCCCTCTAAAATAACTGGATATTTTTGAGATTCTATGATGTAGATACTCTCCGAGAGTCCTTATTTTCGTAGAATACCGGGTTGCTGCATTGCTTATCCGGTGTTGTGCAATCTCAAATAGAAGAACGAGTTATGTCTCTGGGTGCGGATAATTTACTGTATTTATGGAAGCGGCAGAAGCCTCTAAGTGCCTTTAAAGTGTTATACTCAAAATATTTCCTTAGTTTGTAAGAAAATATTAATAGAATTCAAAAAAAAACATGATCTATTGACACGATTGTATAAATGAGTTATATAGATTGTTCCGGTTGCTATACAGATATTATTGAGGTCATTGGATGATGAGACTATTAAACAAGTTAGTGTACAAAGGATTTCTGATTTTCTTCCTTTCGATATTATTCTCTTCCTGTGCTACAACCGACTATCAGACGGTAAGAAAAAATTTCTATTCCGGTAAATATGATTCTGCGGTTTCGACTCTAAAAGAAATCTATAATGAATCAGGTGACAAGGATAAACTACTCTATCTCCTGGAAGCAGGGACGATATTTCATACGAAGGCTGATTACAAAAAATCTGAAGATGTCTTTTTGCAGGCTGATGGTATAGCTTCTGCTGCACAAACCAGCGCCAGCGGAACAGTTGCCAGTTATGTCGTTAATGATAATACTACAAACTATACAGGAGAAAGCTTTGAGTTTGTAATGATAAAGTTTTACCTGGCATTAAACAGATTGTTTATGGGAGATCCCGAATCTGCCAGACGATATTTTCGAAAAGTGGAATATGAACAAAAATCTATGAAGCTTACGGATGAACAATTCGCTCAGAATCTTGCTGCACGCTTTATTGATGCTATAAATTCCGAAGCTCTTGGCTATTATAATGAGACAAGGGTTCAGCTTAACAACCTGAGCAAGTATATCGGAGAGTCGGAGGTTGGAGTCCACCGATATATCCTTGCGGTGATGGAGAATGATTCCGGTGATATTTATAAGTATAATAAATACAGCAATGATGTACCTGCCTATAATGCAAGCCTGGAAAAAGTCAAGCTTTCCAGGGATATGGGACAGATTGTTATAATAAATGAAGCAGGAAAATCAGCGCGAAAAGTATCAAGGGGTAAAGTTTCTGAAAGTCCCGATCTTAAGAGTGCATTTAAGGTGTCGCTGCAAACATCTTTAAGTGCAAATCCGGATGCCGCAGGTATTTCTACGACTGCTCTGTTTGGTGCCATCTCTCTTGCTGAAAATCCTATACCGAAATATGACAAGCCGGAAGGGAATGTTGCCGAATCGGAACGAGCCATTGTAATAAATGGAAAGGAGGTCGGCTCCACAAGAAAATATACAGATTATTCGCAGATGGCAATATCCAATTTTAATGCGAATTATACTTCTATGGTTACTCGAAACGTTACGTCTATGGCAGTTAAGGTAGTGGGTGCTGTTGTAACTGCAAAAGTGGCGCGGGATGCAATGCAAAAAGCGATTGAAAGACAGAAGAAGAATTTGGGAGTGGGAGCAAGTCTCATATCGGCTGCTGTGGGACTCGGAGCCGGGTTTGTAACAGGAGCTGTTGCCGGTTCGCTTACAAAACCTGACCTGCGATCATGGAGCCTGTTACCTTCAAATTTTCAGGTAGGTAGATTGTTCCTTGAGCCTGGTAATTATTCACTCTCATTACCGGGTACAGAAGATGGTGGTGGAAAAGGTGGGCCAGTTGATATTACTATCGAAAAAGGGAAGACAATCTATGTTCATGTACGCAGCCTTGAAGATACAATCATTCATACGGGACCGATATCGTCGGAGAAATAGGACCAGTGGGTATAAATCATTGATAACCGGATTGTCGCCCAGGTAATAATTAATATTTGCCGAGTTGCCTGGACGACAATTTCTTGAACTTACCTTTTCGAATCAGTCCATTAAGAATTCTCATGAATTTTTGAATTTCTTCGTCATTCAGTTTCCCATATTTAATGTAGCGAATCTGTTTTGAAGTATCAATCAGCATAACAACCGAATTATCGTCGGTATCTTTCAAGTCCCATGCATTTTTTAATATATGGTTAGGATCTGAAAATAACGGTGCCTTTTTTACCCTCGTATCGTGACTCAGAATCTCATCTGCCTGCTGTCGAAGAGCCAATCGAACAACAAAGTCCGGATAAAGTGGGGCATCTTTCAGATTTGCAACTCCGTATCCGTAGAAAACCTGCCAGGGAATTTTTGCTTCTTTAAGTCGTTTAGCCAGCTTCTCATTTTGTCTGGCTGCATCCGGGTCAGTGTACCATATTGCAATGATCTTTTTTCCCAGTTCAGGCAGCGGTACAGGATTATTTTCCAGGTCTCGGATCTGTACATTTGATACAGACTTGCCAGGTTCAACTGCGAAAGCTGTGTGAACTGGAGCGAACATTATAAGAATAAAAGAAATGATTATTTCACTTTTTATTAATAAACTCATTCTTGCTTATCCGTCAATGTACTCAACTGTATCACAGCTTTAAGTTTCTCCGGATGATGCCAGAAAGAATATTGTCTCTCTCTCTATTTCCACGGAGGGAATATCTAAATTCATCAGTCTTTCAGGAAGGTAAAAAACATCTCCTTGTTCGTAATGTGTATAATTGTCCGATATTTTGATTTTACCCTCTCCCTGAATAATAACAAGAATAGCCGGGTATGTAATATTATTAATCTTTACAGACTCGTTACCATCTCCACGGCCTCTTGAAAGACGGAACTCAGGAGCGATGACAGGATAGTGGCCAAGCGGTTCTCCTTCGGCTTTCAAAATTTCCGGAGTACCGATTTTGTAAGTTAACATATTTAGCAAAGTTTTTACATCTCTGAATTTTGATGTGAGACCTGCTCTTACAACATTGTCAGACGAAGCCATAACCTCAATCATTCTACCACGTATATAGGCATGGGGTTCATTCGCTCCAAGATACAGAGCTTCGCCCGGGGAGAGCCTTAAATAGTTCATTATATAAACACAAAAAATTCCAGGATCTTGCGAACCATACTGTTCAATCAGCTTATGAAAAAGAATATCTTCTGTCTCAAAAGAATTGTTCTGACTATCCTGCAGCTCGTCATGCATGAGCTGAACAGCAGCAGCAATATCAGCACCCTCCAGGTTCATTAGAGATGAGAACATATCACGAATCTGCAGGCGGTGATTCGTTGTTTTAAAGATTGCCTGTGACGTAAGCGGACGTTCCAGATGAAATACTTTCATTTCATCCGGAGTTCTGAATCCGGCAAGTACTTCCAGGTCTTTCAGGCAAACAACCATCTCTGGCTTGTGGTTGTCATCGGGGTAGTTCTCCGGATTATTTAAATGAAGCTGTTCTGCAAGGATCTTATCCGGGTGTGCCTGGATTGAAAGTGCGGACTGTGCTTCGAGAACCTTGAATAAAAAGTCCGGAGTTTTTTCCTTATCACTTTCAATTTTTTTTGAGAGCAGAATTCCAGTATCTGAAATTCTTGATGGACCCGAAGGGTGAACCCCCATCCAGAGCTCTGCAGCGGGTTTCTGAGGATCAAGAACATGCTTGTTATGTCCGCAGGATTTTATCCAGCTATCGTCGGAAAGAACTCCCCAGGCATAATCTTTTACCATGCACTGCAATCGATATATCCGATCGTTTTCTGTATGTTTCTGGATTTCGTTTTTCTGGTTCACTTGCATAATATTTTCATAGAACTGGATCGTATGTGTTTACTGATATATTTTACAGTCATCTTAAAATATATTGGAAGAGGGTTCTTCAACCTGGAACGAGTTTTTTTGAGTTTCTGATCTGCTCCGGTTTCCAGGAATAATATTCAAGCTGCCCGTTAAATGAGGGCTTATAAAAAGACGAAACAGGAATAAAAAAAAGGCCAGGTAAAGAATCAGCCTTGCAGCAATTTCCCTTGAAAGGACACCTGAGCTGCCTGGAATAAATGGAGAAAAGTCTTCTCGAAACATATCCTTGATAAATGAAATCACTGGTTCCATTGTCCTACCTGTTCTCGATTTTCCTGTGGACCTCAATCCTGTCCAGCCCATTATTGTCAATGTAAGAGAGAGGTTATGCACAGGGATCGTATCCAATCAATAGAAGAAATGGCCGAATCTCTATCCGGGTCGCTGGTTTCCTATGGAGTTCATTTGCCGCGATTTCCATTGCTGGCAGTTTCCGGTGGAGTAGATTCAATGGTTCTTCTGCATCTTTTTACCAGTCTAAAAAGAGACAGTCGGATTGATGATTTTTCTGTCTTTACCATGGATCATTGCTTGAGAGAGGAGTCAAGTCTGGAGCTGGAGCTGGTCCGCAATCATTGTCATAGTACTGGAATTGGTTTCTACGGATTTACACGGGATGTAGAAAAATTTTCCCGTCGCATCGGTATGGGATTGGAAGAGGGGGGCAGATTACTACGCTATAAAATAATGAGGCGTCTAATTCTCACGCATCGTTATGACTGTGCTGTAACGGGACATCATGCTGATGATTATTTTGAAACGCTTCTAATGCATTTAATCAGGGGATCGGGTGAAGCTGCACTTCACACGCAGCCGCTTCTTTCTGTAAGGGATGGATTTCAGATATTCAGACCGCTTACCTTATTCTCAAGAGCTACAGTTCTTGAGGTCGCCAGGAACGAGAATATAATCTGGATGGAAGATGCAAGTAACCTGCATCATGACTATTTACGTAATCGAGTTCGGCATAAGATTGTCCCTTCGATTAAAGAAGAGGGGTTAAATCCTGTAAGGCTCTGGAGTAATTTTCACTCTCGTCAGATTCCGGATTTCAAAAAAAATCTTCCAGCTTATATAACTGTTGATGAGAGCCTTGTATCAGGTTCGAACCTGGGGTTTCTCAAGCAGATGCTTGACCGTGCTCTTTCCAGGTTCGGTATTGCACCGGTATCCGGTTCGTTACTTCAAGAGTTTGAGAAGCAGCTATGTCAGGGTATGGATTCACCGGTCCATATAGAGATGCCTGATTATATCCTGTGGGGTCTGTCACGAGGTCCATTGTGGATTATACCTTTTAACTCGCCAACATTCTACGCTCCGGAGATTTTTCAGGATGGTGATGTATGTCATGTCACCTACAACGGAATACGCAAGCATTACACGGTAAAAGAGGGGCAGAAATTTACATCGTTTCAGGATGGAATGCAGGTCCCATTGAAAAAAGAGGGACAGATTACCGGGAGAAAAAGTTTGAAAAAAGTTTATCAGGAGTTGCGACTGCCCCCTCCGGTCAGGACAAATTTACCGGTACTGATTGATCAAAACGATGAACTTGTGAAGAGAGTCTCATTGAGCTTTATAAATCCAGGACAGGATCTTGTTTACTGATATCAAATATATTCACTGATGTCATGTATTTTTATAAGCTATTGCATCAGTCTTCGGCGACCTGTATATATAGATTAAGCTGATTGATTTCCGGTGTAATTTTTCATTAAATCCGGTTGACGATCTTTTTATAACCCTTTAATTAGGATAGAAGAGTCTTAAATTATTAATGAGGTATGTATGTCTTCAGTATTCAGTGTGCACAATCTTGAAAATCCGCAAGGGAGTGCTGTAAAAAAAATTGCAACCGAATGGAGCAACGGTAAAATTGTTCATTTCCGGATTCCGGCTGATGGCGAAATAAAACCACATGCAAATCCAGGAAGAGTGGTGGTTACTGTTCTGGAAGGGAGTGGAGTGTTTCAGGGCGGCGAAGGTGACATATCCGTAAAGGCTGGAGATGTTGTTGTTTATGAACCCGGTGAGGTTCACGGTTTTAAACCCGTGAATGGTGAATTAAAATTGCAGGCTATTATTCTTTCTTAACTATAATAAGAAAGTCAGGTCATATTATATAAATGATAATGAGGAAATCATGGGACGAATTAGCGAATTTTTAACAAAAGATCATAGAGAGTGTGATGTAAATATGGCGAAAGCAGAAGAGGCTGCGTCAAAAAAAGACTGGGAGTCTGCCGCGACTCATTTTGCAAAATTTCGTAAGGATGTGGAATCGCATTTCGTGATGGAAGAAGAGGTCTTTTTTCCCGCTTTCGAAGAGCGCACAGGAAATAATATGGGACCGACAGCTGTAATGCGTCATGAACATATACAAATTCGTGATCTGATGGGGCAGTTAAATACAGCCGCTGAAGCACAGGATAAAAATGCTTTCTTGAATGCATCAGAAACCATGCATTATTTACTGCAGCAACATAATGCAAAAGAGGAGCAAATTCTATATGCTATGGCAGACCGAGTGCTCGGAGACATAGAAGATGATATTCTTTCGCAAATGAAAGAAAAGGTGTGACTGCTAAAACAGATACAATATACTTTCATCATATCTGAGTAACTTCAGTTGCAAAGTATTTGTATGTTTATGCAGTCAGTTATTGCCGTAATTTGATCTTTGCAGTTCCGGTTACGGCATATTCAGTATTTTTAACAAACACTGTTTTGTGTTTTAGATAGTAAATGATTGCTCTTGAGGCCGGGAGGACAACCTGAAAGACGAAGAACTATTATTGGACGTCAGGAGTATGGAACATCCTGAACCATTTGAATTGGCGGTAAAATCCATGGAAAAGATCGTTCTTCTTGATAAAGAAGATAAATCTGGCTATGTGAAAATGGTACACAGGAAAGAACCAATTCCGTTATATGAGCTTCTTGACAGGCGAGGATTTCATAGAAAGACTATAAAGAAAAGCGAATCTTTATTTGAAATTTATTTCTGGCTCAATCCTCAAATTGAAATTCCGGACACAGGAGTATAGCATGTTTGCAGGAGGTTTAAGTACCGATCAGGCACCGCCTATTCATGTTCCTTTTCGATTTTTTTTTACGGCTCCGATTTTCGGAATTATACTATCGCTGTTGCTTCTAACAGATCACGGAGCTCTAGCTTTAAGTTCTCATAAAAACTTATCAGCCTTCGGTCTAATGCATCTTTTTACGCTTGGATTTATGGCGAACGTAATGATCGGGGCGCTCTTTCAAATGATGCCGGTCATTGGTGGCGCACCGGTTCCCCGGGCTAATTACAATGCCTGGTGGATCCATGTGTCTGTTGTCGCCGGGGCATTGCTTCTACCGGCAGGTTTTTTATTCATGAAGACTGAATGGATCGGTATTGGCGCCTCTATTGTCCTCGCCGGTATAACAGGTGCGTCGCTATTATTTCTTGTTACACTTGTCCTGAAAGCACAGAAAAAGCCAACAATGAAGACGATGTCGCTCTCTTTGGTATCGTTAATTCTCGGCAGTCTTACTGCTGTCGGGCTTGTATATAACTATACTGTTTCCGGAGTTTCAATTCATTCTGAGCTTGTACTTATACATATCGGATTTATGGTAATAGGCTGGACCTATTTATTGATTGTGGGTGTAACCTTTCAGGTTGTCCCAATGTTTTTTGTTACTCCTGAATATCACGATTTAATAAAAAGATATCTTGCTCCCGGGATTTTTATCACTTTGATTTTAAGAGCTATCACAATCATTGCTCTGGATACCGGCGCAATAAAAGAATGGATATTGCATCTGCTTGACGGAATTATACTGCTGGGCGCGATGATTCATGGCGTTGCCACATTAATTGTTCTAAATAAGAGAATGCGCAAAATATTTGATTTAACGATTCTCTATTTTCGTGTTGCCATGATTTCAATCATCGTGTCAGGACTTGTATACTACTCTGCATCTCTAACCGGGAATACGGATATCTCACTTCCGATGAAAAGATTCAGTACGGTTGTATTCCTTCTCGGAGGCGTTGGATCAACAATGTATGCCATGCTCAACAAGATAATTCCATTTCTTATCTGGTTTCATCTTACAGCCTCTGGGAAAATGGCTCCTGGTATGAGGGAAATTCTGAACTATCGAATTTCGCTTGGTCAAGCAATTACCGGAATGGCAGGCCTGGTTCTCATCGCGGGAGCATCCATCGGATTGCCAGGGAATTTATCTTTTTTTAGCGGAATACTCTTCATCCTTTCCTTTTTTGCTTTGCTAATTAATATTGTGATTGGTATAAATAAATACAGGCATGTATTGAATTCATGAGGATAGATAGTGTTCGCTAGCTTTATATGTTTTGAGGATTATTTGAAGGACTGATATATAATGGTATTTACAAAAGGAACAGAATACGCGTTAAAATCCATTGCTTATATGGGAAAGCAACCGGATCGAGAATTTTTCGGGGTCAGGGAGCTTGCGGAGAATCTATCTGTATCAGCATCCTACCTGGCAAAGATTCTTCAGAAACTGGCAAGGGATGGATTTCTCAAATCTGTCACAGGCCCGGGAGGGGGATTTGGATTAAACCCGGGTCCCAGGAAAGTAAAGTTGATCTCTATTATGGAAACAATGGAGGATCGGGACTTTCTGGAAAAGTGCGTTCTGGGATGGTCGGTTTGTGGAGACAAAAATCCATGCCCTTTTCATGAGAAATGGAAAAGTTTTCGCGCTGAACTGATGCAGGATTTAAAAAAATCTACTGTGGAGGACCTTTCAAACCTGTTCTGGCCTGATTTTAATCCAACAAAATCATCGGTTAAGAACGTTAATTCTGCAAAGTCTACAAAAGACAACAGAGTTAAAAAGGAAAATATGAAAGGATCTGCCAGTGGGCGCAAGCGTACATAGTTATCCCGCTCCGCCGGTAATTCTATTTTAGCGGGCGCGGTAGGTAATTCTGCCCTTGGTGAGATCGTATGGGGAAAGTTCTACACTTACTCTATCGCCGGGGCTGATACGGATGTAATACTTTCTCATCTTCCCGGAGATATACCCGAGAACTTCATGACCATTATCCAGGATCACCTTAAACATTGCATTGGGAAGAGCCTTATTCACGGTTCCTTCCACTCTTATTCCTTCTTCTTTTGCCATATGTACCATAAACGTAAAATGCCCCACAAATGTCAAGAAGTTTTATAAATTGAAATGTCAAATACTGAATAAAATGGTTGCTAATTTGATAAATAAAGAGTTAGATGTCTTAAATAAAAGTCATCCCCTGTCGGGGCAGATTTTCTTTGATGGAGTTCGGTGTGTCTGGAAATACTGAAGTGAGAAAAATGCATGAAGAGTTGCTTAATGAACACAAAGTAATTGTATCAACTCTTGAAAAAATATTGAAGAACGAAAATGATACGGAAATGGGCAGGCGATTGATAGACGCATATGTGAGTCTTGTATCTGTCCATGCAAAAAAGGAAGAGCAGGAGTTTGTACCTCTATGCAATGTAATGGATAACAAAATGGATCTTACTGCTCTTGAATATGCCCATCGTATGCTCGATGAACAGTATGAATCTGTCAAAGAGGAAGTCGAGCTTCTGGAAGCGGGTAGAGGAAAACCGGAGCGATTTTTAAGAGAAGCAAATCAACTTGTTATAATGATTCAAGATCATTTTGGCGAAGAAGAGGGGCATCTCTTTCCTGAATTTTACTCTGAAATAAGAGACGAACCGGGTGATGAAAGCTGGTAAATTTTCTGACTCAGTTATAAATTGATAGAGGTACTTTCAAATTGAAAGGGTTCAAATTGAATGACATCTCATACATGAATGTCTGTGTTTGAGACAATACATCCAAAAAAACATGTTATTTTATATCTTACTCTTACTCGCATTTATTATCTCTTCGTTTACCGGTATTGTATTTCGCTTTCAGGTCGCCAGTGGAATTGCATTCTGGTCTTCTGTATTTCTAAAGCATGCTCATTCGCATCTTATGATGTTCGGCTGGATGACTCCTGCACTTTTATTTTTTCTGTATCGTAGTTGTAAACCGGAACAATCATATAAGGATAGAAAAATAGGAAAATTTGTGTTTGTTCTGCCGGTTCTGACCGGATTTTTTGCGTTTATATCTTTTCTGTTCAGCGGTTATGGACGGATGAATATTCTGGGATATTCGGTACCGGCTTCAATTATATTATCTATAACGAATATGATTCTCTGGTATCCACCTGTGTTTTTAATACTCAGAAGAATTGGAGTTCGTCGTGAGTTTAGCGGCCATTTGATAGCCCTTGTGTCGCTTCTCTTATCAACGGTCATATTATGGCTATTTCCTTTGTTTTTAAATTTTGCCCAGAGCGAAGTGGATCGCGTGCGTCCGGTTCATTTGTTTCTTGTTATTTTTTCTGATGCGTGGCCTGTATTTGCAGTTATCGCTCTACTTTTTGTTAAAAAGGGAGAATCCTTATCCATATGGAGCTCTGGCGGGATGGTCGTTGCACTTCTGGCAACACTTGTAAATGGCTGGTTTGCTGCCGATTTTTTACACTGCTCCACAGCGCTAGTATCCATGGAAAATTTTATCCGACTTTTTTATGTGATATACGGAGCAGGGATTGCATTACCCTTGATTGAATATATTTATAAATCTGAGAAATCATATCTGGAGTATTCAGTTATTTCATTTTACGCATTAAAAGTCCTTATGGCCTTTTCAGTCATTTTTTTGCCGGTTTGCCTTGCAGCTTCCTACCGTATTTTATATATTCATGCAGGCCTTCTTTTATTTGTTACTACTTTCATCTTTTATGAGATGGGTGATTTGATTGGATACCGCAAGGTATTCTATGCAGGGGCTGTTAATCTAATAATGTTTGCCGGGATTATACCCTATTACATAACCCTGCCCTTTATTCCGGTTTCCCTGTCCGCACAAATTGCTTTCGTGACATCTCTTTTCCCACTTGTTGTTGCTGTATGGATTGGAGTTCATATAATGGGAAAAACAATCAGGCAAAGCCATTACGTGGACAGTCATGAGTATGGGGTGTAATATGCTCGGGGATATGAATTCGGATATGGATCCTTTCGTATACGTTGACGAAAAGAAGTTAAAAAAGGAAAGGGATAAAGCCCGCGAATTACGAAATTCTGCCTGGTGGTCGCGCAAGAAATCAAACGGCATCTGCTATTATTGCAGGCAAAGATTTCCAGCCTCTTCATTAACAATGGATCATATAATTCCACTGGCTCGTGGTGGAAAAAGTGTTAAAGAGAACCTGGTACCTTGCTGCAAGGATTGTAATAACAAGAAAAAAAATATGCTGCCTGTTGAATGGTCTGAGTATCTTAATAATCTAAAAGATGAATCGGAATCTGATGACAAAAAAAGTTCCAGTAAGAATTAGATAATTGCATTCCAGCCGTTTGAAGAGTGAAGAGTGAAACGGTTGATCCCTTAAAGTGGTAGGGAAATGAACTATATACTCTGCATTAATAATATTTCTGTGCGAATTTTATAGTATCATGGAGATAGAATCCATCATCACATGAACAGGCTGTAATGATGGCTGAAACAATAAAAAGAAATTTGTGTATGCCGTATCATACTCCTTATACAAGGGTTTAAGGAGTATGATACCGGAAGTTTCCCGTCTACAGGATTTGTTCATTAATATTATAGAACATCATAACTCATTCCAATAAATATACCTTCCCTTGTAGAGGACAGGGGCATGTTATAAATAATATACTGGTCCGTAATAATTTCAAGTATTGTTGGTCCTAAAGCTCCCTGGAGTCCCAGATTGCCACCGTTGACCTGGATCGGTAGATTGAAATAGTCCGTATACTGAACACTCATCTTTTCGCTCATAAATCCGCCGAAAACATGCAGGTTTTCAGTGACACTGTAATCAAGTCCCAGTGTAATTCTTTTTAAATCAATTTCGTATTTTGATGTCGCTTCGTCATACTTAAACGATCCGTCTGTGTATCCGCGAATCATGCTCGATTCCATACTTCCCTGGAGGTTGCCAAGCAAAGGAGTCGTCATTCTATATTCACCGAAGACAGAAATTTCATCATTTACATCAAACCTTAATAGACCACCCACAAAAATAGAGCGAGAGACTGCATCGAATGGCCCTTTCAAAGACATGCCTGATGGGCTTCCAAGTGTAATCTCGCTGATTTCCAGGCTTTTCCGATGGTTTCTACCGCCTACAAAGGGGGTTACAAAAAGATTACCTGCCAGAGGTAGCTCATAACCGATATCGACATCAACATTAATTTCAGAATAATTTTCTACAGTTACAAGAGCGATTGAGCCGTTGCTGATACCGGTGAATTTATAATCGGGATTGATCATATTAAACGTTGCATTTATAACACCTTTCCCCTTTCCCATAGGTTTTTTGTATGTAATGCCTGTCGGATACAGTGAATACTCAGATGCGCCTTTCCAGCCCAGGTCAATACGTCCTATAGGGTTTTCCAGCAAGTCGTCCAGAAAAAAGCGAGATTCAAGCTCGGGTGTTCTCTCTCCGTAAAGGATTCCGCCGGATATGCTAAAATCATCAGCATGTAGAGTTCCTCCGGTCGAAATAAGAGCAAGAAAAAGACTTATTTGAATCGTGTATTTAAACTTTTTCATTAATTTCATTGAAAGCCTCCAGGCACATCAAAACGTTATTGGTATCCAATCTCATTCTGTCAAGAGCAAACAGTAGATATTGTCCTGTATTAAAATTTTAGTAATTACGGATAATCCTGGCCAGGTAGTCCTTTTTTCTGTCACAGTTTATTGTAATAAATTCTTCCACCATAACTTTCATTTAGTGACGAAAATAAAGGTTTTTCTAACATAGAGTCATTGGAAGTTGTTGCTTTGATTTTGAAACAATAAGATTTATCTGCGTATCCGATCTTTATGTGGCAACTCTGGATGGTACTTGTGCGATAGGCAAGGTTAAGATAATTTCTATATTAAACGACAATTTCAGTACAATCATGGTTCATTATGCTGCTGATAGCAAAATATTCCTGAGTATCGGTTTGCATGGATTCTTTCTATGGATAGTTAAGTCATTTCGTGCCATATTGTAGATATTACTTCCGGAGAGAGAAAATGCCTGGTATATTGCGATGTTTTATTTTATCAATATCATTGTTTATTTCGTTTATACCTCTATCGAGTGAGGAAAAGAGCAATACCGCACAGAGTATTCTATCCGTCGCTACAGGGAGATTGCGGCTCATAAACGGGTACTGGAGGGGAACTCTTGTTCACGAGGGGGCCTGGAACAGAGTTTTTCAGCTGGAATTTACCGTTGCTGCAAGAGATTCTCAAAGGCTCTTCATATTCAAATCAATTCGTCGTGGAGTTGAATTGAAAGTTTTGTCCAAAAAATCCGGTCAGACTATATATGTTTGGAATCCTGTGGCGTTTCGTGAACAAAAACTGCAGGGAACAGACAGACTTATAAGTGTTGCTGAAACTTCATTGAGCTTTTTCGATTTGCTTGGTTACTCTTTTACTCCTCTTTTTGATCCGGTCAAGGTCGAAGATGTAACGGATGATGATCGTTTGAGAAAAAGAATTCAGGCATCCTATCCCGGCGGAGGACGATTGATTCAGGGAGTATTCATTGTCAGCAAGGCACCAGAAGAGAATGATGATAAGTGGAGACTGGATCGAATTGATTTTTACAGAGAAGGAAATGTTTTATATAAATCAGCTGAATTTTTTTATGGTGAACAAATATTAAGAGAAACGAGAAATGCATCAGACTTAATCAAGATACCGTACCGAATTACTATACTTCAGCTTGATTCGGGAGAGAAAACAACACTGAACTATAATTCGGTTAATGAGAAGATTCAAATACCGGACGCCATTTTTTCTATACGAAATCTACGCTACTGAAGGCATTACAAAAAACTAGAAAAGTATAATCCGGAAACCTGCTGCATTTGCATTAGAGATTTCTATTCTAAATTAAAAATGACCCTGTCATTCCGAAAAGTTGTTCCCATCTGAATTGAATTATGAGATTTATGGAACGGGAGAGTGCAATGCTTCAGACAGAAAACTTAGAATTTCCACAGGATGAGACAGAACAGAGAGTACAGTTCATTCTGGATATTATACCAGGCCCCGGGAAAGGGCTGCTCAACTTTCAGAATGAAGCACATATAAGTAATTCTGAATCTCTGGAGATGGATTATCTGCTTATGAAAAAAGCAGATCAGTACATAGAAAATGCTCTATTATCTCAAATCAAAGAAAAATTTTCGTCTGATACAATCAACAGCGAAACCAGTGAGCAAATTATTGGAGATGGAGACTTTTCCTGGTTTATAGATCCGGTTGATGGCACCAGAAACTTTATTCATGGCGTACCCATGTTCACAATTTCTATAGGCATTGCCTTTCGTGGTGATCCGATTGCCGGGGTAATTCATGTACCGGCATTCAATGAAACCTATCATGCCATACATGGAAGCGGGGCTTACAAGAATGAGACTCCCATACAGGTATCAACCGTGGATACAGTGCAGAGGACTCTCGTCTCCAATGGTCTTCCTTACTATAAAAAGGAATTAATGTCGGAAATTCTGGGAAATATATCCGCATTTATTACAAATGGAATCGGCATGAGACGTACAGGCTCTGGGACGCTGGATATCTGCTGGATAGCCGAAGGACGATTTGATGCTATGTGGGAGAGAGATATGGATCCCTGGGATCTATGCGCAGCTTCCGTCATTCTAATTGAAGCAGGTGGAAAGATTACAGGATTTCAGGGAGAGGGACTGGATCTTTCAATGAAAGATATTGTTGCTTCAAATGGCGAAGTTCATGAGCAAATACTAAGAATCTTAAAAGAGGCAAGCAGAGTTCAGGGTATTAACTGAATATGGAAAAACCTACTACAGTCAGTCTAAATATGGCTATGACCATTGACGGAAGAGTCAGTCTTCCAGGAGGCGGATGGTACGGCTTGAGCAGTACCAATGATAGAAACAGAATGGATCTGATCCGATCCTGTCATGATATACTTCTTGTCGGGTGTCGGACTGTCGAGGAAGACGATCCCGTGCTCTGGGCTCGCGGAGAAGATGGTGAACCTGTTGAAGACTCTGCCATTCCGGTAATTCTCTGCCGAAAGAGTCTGCCATCCTTACAAAGACGGATCATGCGAAACCCTCCCGTGCCGACAATCTTAATCGTTGAAAGGGAATTGCTGAACGATCTTCCTGATGACATTGAACAGGAAGGTGTTCATTACAATAAGGAGTTAATGAATGACTTTATATTTAACTCCCGGGGTCTTCTGGCTATTGGAGCCGATCTGACAGACTTCGAACCGGCCAATCTTATGCGGGTTCTGTCGAATTTACCTGGAGAGGGACGTATTTTGATTGAGGGAGGTCCTTCACTCAATGATGCATTTCTTCGAGCAGATCTTGTCGATACAATCTATCTGACCATAGTACCCCATGTAATGGGAGGAGGTGGGATATGTGGATTGACAGCGGGAGATAATCCTATTGCTGAATTCAGCAGCCGGGCGTGGTCAGTTGAGAATTCAGAAGTTGTTGCAGATGAGATTTTTCTTACTTACAGGCGTGAACGCACGGAACGAGAGCAAAACTAGATCAGTCTCAAGTTTAAATCACTATTTCAATAGTGAAAAAATAGTGTCGGTTTCTTTTTTTTCCGGTTAATTGTCGATTAAAAGATATGCAATTACTTCACCCACAACCACATGTTCACCAGGATTTTTGTTGATCGATTGAATCGTCCCGCTGTACGGTGATTCAAGAGGGAACGCAGCTTTGTCAGTAACCAGTTCGCAAATTTCCTGGCCCTGGATTACATGATCACCGCTTTTAATGTTCCATTCTATAAGCTCAATACTCTCTGCATCACCTACATCTGGGACCAGAAGAGGAACAACACCTTGTTCGTTTTTTTCCATACGATCATTCCAGTGGGGGATGAACGAAGTGCAATCATTTTTCGGGGGATACCGTGAAACTAATTAATGATCTGACGGATGTCAGAAACAGATTGAAAGGAAAACTCAATCCGACCAGGCTCGATGAGGCCATGGGATTGATCGAAAAAATTAGACAGCTAAAAGAAGAGAAGAATGTTGTAGTACTTGGACACAATTACATGTCTCCGGAAGTATATTACGGAGTATCGGATTTCGTTGGAGACTCTCTGGCACTTGCACGTGAGGCAGTGTCGGTAGAGGCGGATATAATTCTGTTTAACGGCGTCTATTTTATGGCGGAAACAGCCAAGATAATGAATCCATCAAAAATGGTTTTGATTGCCGATGATAGAGCCGGATGTTCTCTTGTCGAAAATATTACGGCGGATGATGTTGTTTCTCTCAAGGAGAAATACCCGGGTGCTCCCGTTGTTACTTATGTGAATAGCTCGGCTGAAGTAAAGGCTGAAAGTGATATATGCTGTACCAGTGCGAATGCTGTTAAAGTGGTGAACAGTCTTAAAGAGGACCGTGTAATTTTTATTCCTGACGCTTATCTGGGATCCAATGTGGCAAAGGAGACCGATAAACAGATTATAACATGGGAGAATGGAAAGTGCATGGTGCATGAACTTTTTACCCCTCAGGAGATTGACGACCTCAGACATGAGTTTGACAATCTGCTTGTGATTGCCCATCCTGAGTGCAGTAAAGATGTTACGGAAGTGGCCGATTTCTCCGGAAGTACATCCCAGATGGCTGACTTCATTCGGCATGCAGACAACACAAATGTGTTTCTTGCTACAGAGTGCGGAATGAGCGATAATCTTCGATCTGAATTTCCGGACCGAAAGCTTATCGGGACATGCCAGATATGTCCTCATATGAAACTGATTACACTGGAAAAAATTCTCCACTCACTGGAGACGGAAACCGTGCAGGTATTTGTGGAAGAGAAACTTCGAATACGTGCACGTCATGCTGTCGATCGTATGATAGAAATTGGATAAATTAGATAATTTAGAGGGCATTTAATATGTGGAAAACCAGACTGGATATGACTTCATTCTCGAAATGGATTTCGTTTATGATAATTGGGGGGATTGTCGCTTTTGTCTTATCTCTCGACTTTATTAGCTCCGAATACCTTAATTATCTCTATTTTGAGTCACAGGGAAAAATTTCAGTCTGGTGGAAGACATTGTTCTTTCGAGGAGGGTTCTGGGCATTTGGCTCCACTGTTGCCTTTGTTGCTTACATACTCTCTTTTATTTTTGCGCGGTTTCGTCTTCGCAGATTTTTTAAAGGTGGAATGCCAGGGAGAGCCGGAGTGGCTCTGCCGGTTGCAGCTGCTGTCATATCTCTTTTGATACATGGTCCTGCACTTCGCACAGCCTGGGCTTATACAGTATACTTTCTTAACGGTCAGGATATGGGAATTCTCGATCCGATATACAATAAGGATGTAGCCTTTTATATGTTTCGCCTCCAGTGGTATGAAAGTATGCTTGGTTGGTTACAGGTACTGCTGGCATTTGTAACAGTATATGGTCTTGTTCCTTACGTTTTTGCTGTAAAAGATATTGATTTTCGTAGAGAAAAATCAAGGTATATGGAAATCCTCAAAGCGGGAGGAGTTCAACTTTCCATTTCAGGTGGGCTCTTTTTCCTTACTCTGGCCCTGGAAGCACTGCTTTCCGGGTATTCCATGCTTTATGATGGTGGTTCGTCTACTGTGGCGGGTGCTTCATATACGGATGTGCATGCACGAAAAATTGCTTATACTATTTTTGCATATGGTGGGATAATCCTCTCGATTGCGATAATTGTAGCCGGTTATATGCGAAAAGTGGTAATACCGGTTGCCGCAGCTGCAATCTGGGTAGGATTTTATGTGATAGTTCTTGGAATTTTCCCGGGTATTATGCAGAGCTGGATAGTAGATCCAAATGAATTCGGAAAGGAGAAGGAGTATATCGACCACAGTATTCATTTTACTCGTCTGGGATACGGGATAGACGATACCGATCGTAGATCATTTTCTGCTGGAGGTCGTGTCACAAAAGATGCTCTGAGAGCGGAAGGTGTTCTGGAGAACATCCGACTCTGGGATTATAGACCTATTCGAGATACTTTCAAGCAGCTTCAAGAGATACGCCTTTATTATGAATTCAATGATGTTGATGTAGATCGATATAACGTAAATGGTCGTATGCGACAGGTTATGGTTTCGGCAAGGGAGTTGAATTCTCGAGAGTTGCCGGATCAGGCGAAATCATGGATTCCAGGGCACTTGCAGTATACTCATGGTTATGGAGTTGTCGTCGCTCCTACCAATCGTGTCACCGAAGAGGGGTTACCCGAGCTCTGGGTAAAAGACTTCCCTCCTGTAAAAGGACCGCAAGGGATTCCTGATGTGACAAAGCCTGGTATCTATTATGGAGAGATGACAGATGACTATGCCCTGGTAAATACAAGCATGGGAGAGTTTGATTATCCAAACGCAGAGGGATATGCGGAGACAACCTATGATGGTGATGGGGGAGTACTTCTTGGTAGTGGACTGCGTCGACTCCTGGTATCCTGGAATTTTGATACCTGGGAAATGTTGATTTCCAAATATATTTCTAAGGATACGCGAGTATTATTCAACCGGCAAATTCATTACGCTGTTCGTAAAATTGCACCCTTTCTTGTTTATGACCCTGACCCGTATATTGTAATGGGGGATGATGGGAAGCTTTACTGGATTATGGATGCATATACTGTGTCTGATAATTTCCCTTACAGTGAGTCTTTTGATTTTCGTTTTATTCAAGAATTTCCTGGAATGGGCGCTGAATATGGTAATTTCTATAACCTCCATGGAATCAATTATATACGAAACTCTGTGAAAGTTGTTATTGATGCTTACACAGGAAAGATGACATATTATATTGTGGACCATAAAGATCCTATTATCTCTGCATGGAGCCGTTTTTTTCCGGAATTATTTACTGATGCGAAACAAATGCCCGGGTTTATACAAAAACACTTGCGATATCCGGAAACCCTGTTTCTTGTTCAGGCTGGTATGATGCGTGATTACCATATGGATGATGCTCAGACTTTTTATAACAGAGAGGATCGGTGGCAGATATCCACTGAAATTTATGAGCGAAGCCAGCAGAGAGTGGAGCCATATTATTCCGTCATAAAAATTCCTGGAGAAGAGAAGGAAGATTACGTTTTGATGATACCATTCATTCCAAATAACAAACAGAACCTTGTGGGCTGGATGGCAGCTCGTTGCGATTATGATTTCTCCAAAGATAGAGTAGCTGATAATCAAAGACTATTACTGTTCGAATTCCCTCGTACCCGACAGATTTATGGTACGATGCAAATTGAATCGAGAATTGATCAGGACCCGGAAATCAGTAAAGAACTGAGTCTATGGAATCAGCAAGGCTCCAGTGTTATACGGGGAAATCTTCTGGTTATCCCGGTGGAAGATACGCTTCTCTATATTGAACCTATATACCTTCAGTCCACAAAGTCACCCTTTCCTGAATTACGCCGTGTTATTGCAGCTGATTCAGGAGGTGTTGTTATGGAACCGACACTGGATGATGCTATAGGAGCCTTACTGAATCGTAAGGGATCAAATCGATCTTCAGAAGCTGAACGTAAAACTATGACCCGTGGCCAGTTTGCTCAAGAGGCCTTGAGCATCATGCGAAAATTAAGATCTTCAGCAGGGAGTGGGAAGTGGAAAGATTTTGGAGAGGGCATGGACGCTCTTGAGAATATCATTGAAGGTATGGTCGGGGCCCGTGATTGATATTCGAGTCGGTACAGGAATAGATTTCCACCGGCTGATCGAGGATGAAAGTCGCCCATTTATACTGGGCGGCTACAGTCTTCCGGATGAATCGCTGG
>JBNKQE010000045.1:0-20014 GCA_050295715.1 Leptospirales bacterium | reverse complement strand
TGAATAGATAAACACCTGGAATACTCAAGGACCATAACTTTTCAATTCTTGTAAAAAAGGATGCGATCAGCCTTCCAATGAAGAAAAAGAAATTAAATACAGATGCATATACGAAGGCTGAAACGGCCAGTAGTGAAATAATAAATAGTGAATCTTTCCATCCTGGGAATCCATTTGAAGAGACTCCTGAGAATGCAAGAAAAACCAGTAACATAAAGGCTGCGAACGAAGCATTCATAGCCGTAAAAAAATTACGAAAGATTCTTCCTGCAAAATAGTAAGCATTAAATTGATCGTAGTTACCGGTCTGACTCATGAATTTTCCAATAAATGGCCAATCTGGCCAGTTTTACGCTACTCTATTTATCGAAAGAAATCGAAACCGGGAAGTCATTTTTCCTGTTGTGTGGTAACTGTTTGTAAGTTTTTCAGTCGTATAAACTGGTTGACACATTCAGTCTGACTGAGGGGGTTGAATAATGCCTGTAGATGTAACTGAAGATACCTTTCAGCAAGCCGTTATTGAAGAATCCAAAAAACGACCTGTTCTTGTGGATTTCTGGGCGTCCTGGTGCGGTCCGTGCCGCATGCTTGGACCAATTCTGGAGAAAGTAGAGGCTTCAATGAGCGGGAAATTCCTGCTTGCTAAAATAGACACCGAAGCAAGCCCCCGAATCTCTCAGGGTTATGGAATTAGCAGTATACCTGCTGTGAAACTATTCTCCGGTGGAATTGTGGTTGATGAGTTTGTGGGAGCCCTTCCGGAACCTGCTGTTTTGAAATTTCTTGAAAAACACATTCCCGATGAACAGGTGATGGAACTGGAATCATTGAGTCACTCAAATCCGCTGGAAGCTGCAGATCAGGTGCTCGAAAAATCCATACAATCCGATAAAGGTGCAGAAATGCTCTGGTTTGGGGCAGCATTTCTTCTGGCTACACAACCGGATGGCTGGCAGGATAAAATTCATAATTATCTAAGAGCAATACCGGATATAGGCCATCCCAGGTCTGATGCCCGTAATTCATTACTGCATGCACTGGAATCCAGTCCTGCCGAAGATTCCTTGAAAGCTATGGGCAAGGTGCTGGACCCGGAAACCAATCTTGAGGGCCTGGATTTTTTTCTGGAAAAAGTCCAGAATACTTCGGGTAAAGAACGTGATCATTATAAAGATCAAATTGTAGCCTGTTTTCAGATACTGGGGAATTCAGGAGAGATCGTAAATGATTATCGCAAGCGTCTGGCACGATTGCTCTATTAATCTATGATCTGATTTCCTTAATGACACAATCATTGGTCTTGCTCAGACTGGTTGTGAATCCGGAGGTGAGCCATGTCTTCTATAGAGAAAATACTTGATACTATAATTGCTGACAATGCGTTGCATGCCCGCTGGCTAAATACTCTCTCTTACCTGGAGCATGTTGGAACAAGAAAGATTCATAAGACGCAGAGTCGCCCTGATATGACTGACTTGATTATCCGTCATGCATCCGAAGAGGCACGTCATGCTCATTTTTTTAAAAGAATGGCGGAAAAGTTAGATCCGGAGAGTGTCAAGGATTACAACTATTCCGGTATGCTTTGCGGATTTTCAGCTTACAAATATTTTCAGAGTCTGGATTCCATGGTAGAAAAATCTATTATGAAAATCCAGGGAACTCAAAAAGCCGATCCATTTATCTGTTATTTATATGTAACCACTCTGGTAGAAGAGCGTGCGGGATGGCTTTATCCTGTATATGAAGAACGACTCAAGAAAGCGGAAAGTGAAATAACACTTACCACTGTTATCCAGGAAGAAGTTCGTCATCTTGAAGATATGCATTCAGCTATGGGTCAGGTGGATGACCATTGGGAAGAACGCATGGAAGAGTTTCGCAAAAAAGAACTGATTTTTTACAATCGTTTTTTTTCTAAACTATCAGATTCTATTTAAATTAAGTCCATTTGTAAAATGAGTAAATCAAACGGAAAAATTAGAGTACTCTTTGTTTGCATGGGAAATATTTGTCGATCACCGGCGGCACAGGGTACGTTTGAACATGCAGTCATTACGCATGGTTTGTCGGAATATTTTTACATTGATTCAGCGGGAACACATGCATATCATACCGGTGAGTCGCCCAATGTAAATGCTCGCCAGGTAGCGAAATCCTATGATATTGAATTAAATCATAAAGCTCGTCAATTTACGGGAATTGATTACATTAACTTTGATTATATATTTCCTATGGACCATGATAACCAGAAGGGTGTTTTAAATCTGGCACGACACAATTCAGATCGGCAGAAGGTTTTTAAATTTCGCACATTTGATCCGGATAAAGAAAGTCCTGGAGATGATCCGGATGTGCCCGATCCGTATTATGGCGGCATAGATGGATTTCAAAATGTTCAGGAGATTCTAAATCGCACCAGCGATGAGTTGTTATTATGGCTACTGGAAAAGCACCAAATCCCCGTACCCCCGTCTTTGAAAAAAAACTGAAATCACCGGTTGGTAACCTGACTCTACAAGCTCAGGATGGATATTTGATTGCCTGTTCATACTCGTCCGGTCTCAAGCATAAGTCCGCGCATGTTTCTCACTCTGATACTGTAATATCATTTGCTTCTATTATAAACGGTTTTGATCCACAGGGTATCCTTAAAAAAGCAACAGAACAGTTATTTGAATATTTTAATGGATCACGTCAGGATTTTACACTACCGGTATGTTACGGGGGCACAGAGTTCCAGCAACGTGTACTGGGTGAACTTCGCAAAATTCCATACGGTCGAACCATAACATATGGAGAACTGGCATATCTTATCGGTTCGCCTCGTGCAGCACGTGCAGTCGGACTTGCCTGCAATTCGAATCCCATTTCAATAATCATTCCCTGCCACCGGGTAATTGGGTCAAATGGAAAGCTTACAGGATATGCCGGAGGAGTCGAAAATAAGGAATTGCTCATAAAGCTGGAAAAATTCAGCAGCAATAAATAGTTGTGATTAGTTAATAACGAATAATAATTAATATATCTGAGTTGTATTACAAGTTATTGCATCAATATATTGATCTGGAATTGAGAATGGAAGTAATATCAAATATTGATGATCTCCGTAAAATTTTACGGGATTATCGCAAACAAAATCCTGACAATTCAGTGGGGTTTGTTCCCACTATGGGCTATTTACATAATGGGCATTCCAGTCTGATACGAATGTCTTCAGATAAATGTCAGCTTACTGTTGCCAGTATTTTTGTGAACCCTCTTCAATTTAATGATCCTGAGGATTATAGTAAATATCCACGAAACCCGGAACAAGATCTCGAAACATGCAGAGAATCGGGAGCTGACCTGGTCTTTCTACCCAATAAAGAGCAAATGCTAGGGAAAGATGATCCCATGGTCCAGATTTCAGTCCCTTCAATGACCACGATTCTCTGTGGACCCGGCCGCCCCGGTCATTTTGAGGGTGTTCTTTTCATAGTCAGTCGTCTGTTTAATATTGTCCAGCCGGACTGTGCCTATTTTGGAAAGAAAGATTTTCAACAACTTCGTATCATTCAACAGCTTGTGAAAGATCTGGCCTTTCCGGTAGAAGTTGTTGGAGGAGAAACACTGCGAGAGGATGACGGACTTGCCATGAGTTCCAGAAATGCAAGACTGACTCCTGTAGCTCGCACAGAAGCCTCACTCTTATATCGTGCCCTGAAATTGGGCTGTAAATCAATGCATGACGGGAACCGAGAAATCAAAATATTAACGGACATAATCCAGGATATTATTCATTCGGGCGTCAGAAATAAAGTGGAATATGTTGAATTTGTAAATGCAGTGACACTTGAAAAATATTCAGATGTTCTGCCAGATGATACACTGGTAGTCATTGCCTCTGCTATCGAATGCGCCGGTGTCCGTTTGATTGATAATATAGAGTGTCAGCTCTAAAACTATGGATTAGAAATAAATCTCTATCTTTTTTTACCTTTACCTGTCATTTCAAATGAGGTTCTCGCTCCTGATTTTCAAAAATGGTTGAAGTTTTTTTTTACAGTTGTAGAGTGGCGTACCGACCCGGGGAAGGTTGCCCTTTTCCGGGTTTTCTTTGGTATTTCCGAAGAAACAAAATAAAAAAAGTAAGAAAAATGGATCCAATGATCCTGATCATGTGTACAGGAAAACCGATAATCGGTTGGTCTGCAGGTAAGAGCGTCAGTAACGGTGGAGACTTTGAAATTCCAGGATTTGCCTGGGAGATTGTCAGCGAAATTTAGAAGAATTCCGCATCTTATTTTGAGTACCCATCATTCGCTTTCATCAGGAAGTATTGCTGATATGCGTGCATTTGGAATCAGGATCTATTGTTTCAGGGGGAAAGTATGCAAGTAACCGGTTTGAAGTACGGCCGGCGCATCCTCGATATGGTGGGTTTTCCCACCGCGCCGTCACTGGATGAGAGCGCATCCATGGAAGATGTTGCCAGGCTCATGGATAAGCACGGTGGTAAATGCGTTGTAAAACCCGTATTTATGGGTGGTGTAGGTAAGAAAGGAAAAGCGGGTCTGGTTCGTATTGCTAAATCAGTTTTTGAGGCAATGGAAGCAAAAAAAGATCTCTACTTTGCCAAGCATACAACCGGAAATCATACGGTACAGGCGAATGGAGTTACGTTTGAAGGTTTTATTCCTTCCGAAGCCGAACTATACGTTAGTATTACAGCATCTACAGAGCTTCGTCAGCCAGTTATGACTTTAATAGTTGAAGGTGGTGTTGATGTTGAAGAGTTGCCGCCAGAAAAAAAGAAGATCATTCCTTTTAATCCCGTTACAGGTATTAAATCATTTCATATTATTGACGCACTAACGGATCTTGGATGTCCTGAGAAGTATATAAGTCCTCTCGTACAGCACCTGCCCAAGCTCTGGACTGCGTATGATTCTTACGGGTTAACAACTCTTGAATTGAATCCAATTCGTATGGCAAATGTTAAGGGACGATTTGTTCCTATGGCATGTGATATCAAGGCTGGATTTGATCAGGACAATCCGGGATGGAAGCAGCTTAACTTTCCTCAGGAAGTTTTTTCTACCGATATTACAGAATTTGAAGCGGAAGTAAATACACTTCGTACTCACCAGGGTCAGAGTGATGTAACCGAACTCAATCCCGATGGAACTATCCTTCCATTCATATTTGGTGGTGGGGCAAACAGTGCCGCAACAGAAGTTCTTGGCCAAAAAGCAATTATCTCATCTGACTTTGGTGGTAATCCTCCTTATGAAAAGATGAAAGCAATTGCGGATATTTGTTTCAAACATTGGCTTAAAAATACAAACGTTGTCCTTCTCATTGGCGGTAAAGCTAATAACACAGACATCTTTGTTACATTCAAAGCGATCTTTGATTCTTTGAAAGAGCATATCAAACTCAATCCAAATATTCAAGTAGTAGCTGGACGCGGTGGTCCTAACCTGATCCAGGGAATGGTTTACGCACGCGATATTCTTGATACAATGAAAGTTCCATACAGAATGTTCGGTTTCGATAGTTCAATGGTGGGCGTGCTTCGCTACACTCTGGAACTCGATGATTATATGATCGAGAACAAACTGGGCGGACCCAATGTGGCCGGTAAAACCGAGGAAACCGCTTCCGTATAATCCCATAGCGAATGGGTAAAATCGTGATTGATTCTGGAGAATAAAATGCAGAGAAAAAATGAGAGTCCTTTTCCTTATTATGTAGGTGTGCACTCCCTCGATGAACTCGCAAATAAAAACTCGCGAGTAGCAGTAGTCAATATTCTTGGAGGCGAAAGTTCGAAAGTTACTCCTGTCTCCCATGAATACAGTGGTGGAAACGTTGTAGCCGGTGTTCAGTACGGTCGAAGTGGATCAAAACTGGAAACAAAACTTGGTGATATTCCTGTTTTTGGATCTATTAATGAAGTTCTAAAATCCGGTATTCATTTCGATACAGGTGTTATTTATCTTCCACCGGCAGCTGTTAATCATGCTGTTTCGGAAATGTGCGCGAACAATAAAGATCTCAAGCGTGTTGTTATCGTAACTGAAAAGATTGCAGTTCGCGATGCACGTTATATTCGCTGGGGTGCTCAACAGCGTGGAATAGATGTAGTTGGAGCAAACTCACTTGGAGTTGCCAATGCCTGGGATCGAGTTCGTATCGGTGGTGCTCTGGGAGGCGATAAGCCAGAAGAATCCCTGTTGAAAGGTAGCGTTGCTATTTACTCAAACTCCGGTAACTTTTCCACTACAATGGCCGAGTATTTGAAAACTTCCGGTTTTGGTACTTCAACAATTGTAAGTTCTGGAAAAGACGTATACATTCAGTATGCAATGCCTGAATTCCTGTACGCTGCAGAAAACGATCCAAGAACCAAGATCATTGTCGCTTACATTGAACCAGGTGGATACTATGAGAAGCAGGCTCTGGACTGGATTAAAGAAAATCGTTATAAATTTACAAAACCAATTGTTGTTGTTGTTACAGGACGCTGGAAAAAACACCTGACTCGAGCAGTTGGTCATGCCGGAGCTATTGCCGGAGGCGGCGATGATGCTGAAGCGAAAGAAGGATGGTTCGATTCATACTTTGGCGTCGGTGAATTCAATCCTGAAAAACCTGACGTTTCCGAACGCGGAGTTCGTGTAGCTTCGATCCAGGATGTTCCACAGGCTGTAGCCGAAGTTATGAAAAAACTGGGACACAGTTCTGACTTCACTCCGGTTGGTGACCTGAGCCTCAAGCCATGGTTTGTAAATGATGCTGGAATTGCATTTCCATCTCGACTGGCTATCGAGCCTGTTCGTGCAATGGAACCTTATGACAAAGAGATTGAGATCGCAAACCGTCAGGTAGGCGCTCAGTACATCCGTCAGAACATGCGAAACAAGTCCGGCGCTACTTATATGGATCGTCAGACTCAGGTTACAAACGTTCACAGTCTGTCTGTTCTGCAGTTAGTAAAACATCCATTTGCTTCTACGTCACTCTTTTCAGTTCTAAAAGAAATGCCGGAAGATTCCAGACTGAAAGTAATCAATCCTATTATGAACTTCTTTGTTCATAGTGGAACTCAGTATGCGCATCTGGCGATCGCGGCTCGTAAAAACGGAACATCACCCAATGCTTACATTGGTGCAAGTGTTCTTACAGCCGGTAACAATCCAATGTTCCAGGCTCTTTCAAAGAACACTTCGAGTATAATTGATTCATTTTTCGTTGATATTGGAAGAAAAAGCGATATCAATGCAGATCTTATTAAGTCTAAAATTGATTCGAATCCGCAGTTTGTTAAGGAATCCGGTGTAGATGGAAAATTTGATGAACTGGAAAAGTATTTTCAGCAAATTCTTCAGTCAAACAGTCAGGAATCAATTTTTACAAGATTCGCACATGAGTACAATGAGAAGCACCGTGGGGATGCAGAGAGAGCTAACCCTCTATATCTGATGATTGCAGCGATCCTCCTCTCTCAATCATGGAAACCGCTAACCGAAAAACAAATCACAAGAAAAGATGCAGAAGAGCTTGGTGTTCATCTGGCTATAAATGGTGTGATTGTCGGGTCATCTGTCGTTGACAGCGAAAATAATTCATTCTGGAAGTCACTGAACAAGCTGGATGATGTGAGTATTCTTGATACTAATTACACATCTACTTGCTTTCAGGTTCTATTCTCCCGCACGGCATCTGAAACGGAATTGTTTGCATTCAATTCATTGTTGAACCTCACTGTTTCAAATGGTCCGGGAACTATCTCTGCGAAAGGTGCTAAAGAGTCAGTATCTGCGAGAAATCATCTTTCGACTGCTTATGCTGGTTTCATGATGAACACCGGTTTTGCTCATGGTGGAAACGGTTTCGAAGCTGTTGAGTTCTTGATCAAAGAATTCGGTGATATGGATCCATATGGAGATAGTGGAGACTCTCGCGACAAGAAACTGGAAGATCTGGCTTCAAGAGTGGCTAAAGAGTACATTGAATACAAGAAAGAGGCAAAAGCTCGCGGTGAAATGGATTATAGAAAAATTCCATGCACAAACCACCCTGTATTCAAAGGAAAGCCCGTAAACCATGATCCGCGTGAACAGTATGTTCGAGAATTATTTGGACAGAAAAGCATGGTGAATCCATTTCTTGAATTCTATCACTTCCTGGTTCAAAAACTTTTCGAAGTGGGAGCGACAAAGAATGTTTTCTGTGTAAATATTGATGCTGTGATTGCGACTGTATCTCTGGAACTTTTCTGGAAGCAGTTCAAAGAAAACAAAATATCTAACCTGGATATGCAGGATATTGTTTTTACAATGTTCCTGTTCGGTCGTATGGTTGGATCCGCAGCTGAAATTGCAGATCATAGAAACCGTGGTACGGATATGGACTGTAGAACTCCGGCTTCTGAAGTTACTTTCGTTCAGTAATAATAAGAACGAAGTATTTTTAATAAAAACCCCCGGTGATCTTTTCCGGGGGTTTTTGCATTTAATGGAAACAATCATTTTCAATTCAGGAAAGAAGTAGACATTTTCTGCATAAAAAGTTAAGAATATACGATATTGATCAACGTTGATCTATTCAATGATTCCGGAGGGACAAAATGGAAAATATGTCCAATGATTCCAATAGTGCTGCAACGATACATCGTCTTAGATTTGACGGTAAAGGTCTTGAATTATTGAAGATTTACCTGGTCAATATGTTACTCACTGTAATTACTCTGGGAATTTACTCATTCTGGGCTCGCGTTACAGTCACATCATTTTTCTATCGCCACACTGAATTTTATGGTGAAAGATTCAATTATCATGCTACCGGTCTGGAAAGATTCCTTGGTTTCTTAAAAGCCCTGCTTTTTATTATTCCAATCATTATCCTTTACGTATTTTTGTATATGGGGCTGATGAATGTGTTTGAAGAATCGGAAGTGGCATCAATATTTCCTCTCATTGTCTATGTCGTCATTTTACCGGCAATTCCGTTTATGATGGTTGGGCGAGAACGGTTCAGGCTTGGAAGAAGCTCAATTTATAATGTTAGATTTCGGTTTACCGGAAAGGGACTGGAATTGTTGAAAATACTTGCATTTACTACAATCTTAACAATTATCACTCTTGGTTTTTATTACCCATGGGCATTTGTACGGGTGAGACGATTCTTCCTGAATAATACATATTATGGAAGTCTCCAAATGCGGTATACTGGAAACGGCAAAGAGTTATTTTTTATAATCTTAAAAGGAATATTTTTTAGCATTATTACGATGGGTATTTATTTTTCGTGGTTTCATGCAAATCTCTATAAATACCACTGGAATCATACAGAATCCATTGATGGACAGAAATTTGAAAGCGACCTGGACGGAGCAGATCTCTTTTTGAATATGATTATTGCTTATCTTGCAATACCATTTACTCTTGGAATTGCTCTGCCGTGGATTGCCATTCGCTTTAAAAAGATGTATCTTACATCTATCATCATGCACGGAGAAATTGATTTAAAATCCATTATTGGAAAGATGGATGAAAAAGCATCGGCTCTGGCAGATGGGTTTTCGGATGTCGCGGATGCACTTGATACTCTCGGTGATTTTATGGGATAATGGCTGCGCCTGCATTTTGCTGCAGGTATATTTGTTTCAGGGGATTGAATTATGAGCATTGATATGGGAAAGGCAAAGCTATACGATAGTCTATCTGCCGAACCATCTATTGGAATGCTCACGCTGCATAGTAATAATCTATATTTTGACGGTGAGAAATCTGATGGAACACCTCGTAGATTTCGTGTAAATATTAATGATTTGATATCTCTGGAATCTGAGAATGAATACAGTGGCAGGATTCTGTTTCCACATCCTCACCGCGAAGGGAGGGAGATTCTCATAGTTTTTGAGAATGACACCCTGTATAAATCCATTCGTTTACAGAGACGTAACTATCCTACAGGTTTCATTAATAAAATAGTTCGAAATATTGAAGATTTAAGTTTTAACAGAAAGATAGCCTTTGGATTGATCATCGGTCTTATTGTATTAGCATTATATTACTACTCAGTTAATCATGTGTATATTTTAGTACCGGAGCAATCCGACCAGCAGATTGGATACTATGGTTATGAATCAGTTCTGGAAAATTATGAGACCTGTGATAATCGAACATTAAACAATACAATAACTGAGCTTATTCATACTGTGACTTCTGAAAAAAGTAGTTTTCAATATGAGTTTACCATAGTGGACCATCCAGTTCCTAATGCTTTCGCTTTTCCCGGTGGATATATGATTATTCATTCCGGTCTTCTTGCCAATTCTATATCTCCTGATGAGGTTGCGGGTGTGCTTGCACATGAGTTGGCGCATGTCGAGCTTCGCCATGGTATACGACAACTGATAAGAGCTGTGGGAATCATGTATATGACATCAATGGTCTTCGGTGCCGGTTTTGAAGGATTTGACGGTCTGGAACTTGCACAAACAACTTCTGAAATTGGCACCGCTCTTGTGCTTTTAAAGTATTCGAGAGAAATGGAGAGCGAAGCTGATGAATATTCATTTAACCTATTATCAAAAAAAAATTATGATCCTTCCGGACTAATTGATTTTTTCAAAAGAATGCGAAACATTGAAATTGTTGAAGAATCTGTAAAAAAAGAATCTAAAAATTTGAACGATGAGAAGTTAAATAAGGCAATTAATTATTTTAGCACGCATCCGAGTACAAAGAAGCGAATTAAAATGCTTGAAGCAATGAAAATACAAGGACATATATATAAAAAACTTCCGGTAAGCTCATACAGATGGAGATCTATTAAAAGGTTATGTAATTGATTATTCAGTAGTTGTCGAAGGGACTAAATTCAGTAGAATTATATAAATTCAACAGCGTAATCAAAAATCAAATGCAGCAATACGCTGTTGTAATATTGTTAAAACGGATGATCAAAAGAGAAGTTCAGATTTTCCTCATATTGGCTTTTTCCATATGAAATATTTACTATAGTATTCTTTTGCCAGATAAGTCTCAGTCCGCCACCCACAGCATTATGAAGACCGTGCATGCTCAGTTCTTTGATTTCCGGTGCAACACGTCCCGTGTCATAATAACCCAGGAGCATAAAATCAATTCCTCCCAGTGCATTTGTTTTCATAAATGTGTATCGAATTTCAGTATTCAGCATTCCCATCGCATTATCAACAAATTGTGCTGATGGGTAACCGCGAAGGCCTCTATTTGATCCAAGACCTTCATTCCATTCACTGTCAGACATGGGAGTAATGTATCCTGCTTCGAAAAAGGGAACATCCCCGTATGTCATTTGACCGAGCAATCGAAATGCAAATACTACCTCCTGGTCTTTCTTTTTGAAATAGCCCGGCAGCAAATTGTAATACTGTCTGAAACCGGTTGTCACTCTTGTATAACTGTATTCACTGCCGGTTCCTTTGCCAGTAGTTTCAACATGAATATCAGCATATGTTCCATCGTTTGGATTCTTTTCTCTGATTCGTGGTCTTGAATCATAAGCAAGAGCAAATCTTACTGTGTTGATCATTTTAGGATCTTCGATAGCTTCATAACCGACAGGTTGTTCAATATCAATCAATGTCCTGGAATTTTTCTCCGCTTCACCTTTTTCGTAGTCGTTCCAGTATGTTTGGATTTTGTAACTTTGTAGGCGAAACCCGAGAAACCATTTGAAATTTGATTTTCCAAAAAAATCTTCAGATGATGTCTCTAAAAAAGGACGAATTCGATCATAGTTATAGTATTTATTTTGCCTTTCTCTTAAAATGCGTCGTCCAGGATTGTAAGAATCCATTGATTTCGGATCTGTTATTATATTTTCATTTAATGTTATCTCATCAGTTAATTGTATTAAGTCTTTGTTTACGGGTATATTTGAACTTACTGGAACTTCACCTTTAACAACCGCATGCTGGTTCTGAATATCATGATAATTTCCAGAGCCATAATATTGAGCATTTAGATACCGTTCAAATCCAGCTTTCGCTTTAACTCGAAAAGGAGTGCCTAAAAAACGTAAGGTGTCCAGGGATATTATATGATATTCGTATCCTTTGGTAGTCTGATAAAATTGTGCGTACATCTGATAACTGTAAGGTTCGTAGCTATCTTCATAATAAGTTCCATAAACTCTTAACCCATACCCAAACCCATCATCGGAGCTATAGGATGGCAGTGGAATAGGTGTGAATTTTAAACCTTCTAATTTATCTTCTGAATCAGAAGCTTCGGCTTCATCTCTTATATTGACTTCATCTTCCTGAGCAGAAAGAGGAAGTGATGGGATTATAAGTATAAAACCCAGGAATATAAGCAGTAATTTTTTAGTCATAATAACTTCTCGTAAGCGATAGAATACCTCATTGTAGAATTTGTATCATTATCAGTTGAATAATCATACAATTTAAGTATTCCAGTTAACCTGTTTCCATCCATTTCAATGTGGGCTTCGGTAATATCTATTAATGCTGTACTATTATCATCAGGAATTAAGCCGGAAATTGGAGTTATGTGAATCAGAGTTTTTCCTTCCAATGTAAATTCAACAGTCGCAGAAATTAAAAATCTGTATTTTTTGAGAGATCCACTTGAGTGGGGCATGTATAAAAAAAGTTCACCGGAAAGTGATGTGCCATTTATATTAAAATTGAGCGTTGTATTCACCTGGACAAGATTAAATAATTGATCTTCAAGTTCGTTTTCAATCTGACATGTAGTCAACAGAGGAGTACCGTCACATGTATCAATTAGTGCTGTTCCGGAGTAGATTTGACCGGTCTTTTGAGACAAAAATAGAAGTGATGCTAATTGATCCTCATATCCGATATTAACCTGAGGATCTTCATCTGCTGATTTGCATTGCGTTAATATCAGAATCACAAAGAGTCCAATTATAGCAGGAATTCTAATTTTCATGTAACGCAATATATAAGAAGTGATTTTTCTGAGTAAACCAAATTATTAAGAAATTGTTAATAAATAAATCCTTATATTAGTAATTTTGATCGGTATGAAACGAATATTCATTTTTGCTTTTTATCAGAAACCATTCTTTTTCGTGATCCTGGGCAATATTATGTATATCAATTTATAACATGAATGTTATTTATTGAGAAAATTATAGTGAAATTGCATTCAATGCAGGCCACTGCTTTCAAATAATATATCAAATTTATTTGTAATGCACTATAATGGTGCATGGATTATTGTTAATCATAATGCACGGAAAGCAAGTTCAGGCATGCACCGAAATGGTGCATTATGGATTCCCTGTATTGCTGAAGATAACAGAAATAAAATCCATAGAATTGTATTTATTATAAGAAGTCCTGCATGTATCAATTTACATCCTTCAGCAAATGGGAATCTATCATTTGGAATTTTCATTCTCCGTATTTCTTAATTTGATATAGTGATAATTGTATAAAAATCTAATGTTGCTTTGAAAAAAAACATAATTACCCAGCCCTGGTACGAAATCTGCATTATAAAATACGTAAAATGATAATTTTACGTTAGTAAATGTCTTCTTAACTAGTATTTATAGTGCCTCCAGCATTATATGAAAAAGAAAGGGAAGAGTGTTCAAAAAAATCCCGGCTGTTTGTTGGGCTTAAACCTACAAATATAAAATAGTGTTGTGTTCCAGTATAAATTGGGGAATTTAACTGGGACCATTTCAATAAAAATGATGGAACGTCGTCGGCATGCCGACGACGTTCTAATCCATGCCTTGCTTTATACGTAATTTATACGTTTCAAGAAAAACTATAATTCAAAATGTCCGGTTTTGCTGAGAATCGAATTAAAAATCTTGTTGATTTTTAAAAAAATATTCTGTCATATAACGTATACGGTTGTGTATGATTGATGGTAGAATGATGTTTAAAAAAGTGTGTAACAGTGATTTGTTCTATTCTGTAATTTATAAATGCTCTGTTCTTATTATATTATTACAGCCTGTATCTCTTTTTGCATATATTGATTACCCTTATGCGACAAGTTTTCAAACCATTCGTGTACCACTTGGTCCGCAGGATATCGAAAAGCCGGAAAAAAATCATGTAACTATGAGGATGAACATTCGATGGATGAATGTGTGGTCTATTCAATCGGATAGATTCATTATTGATGGAGAGGAAGCTCAGGTTGAACCTTCGGTCAGATATTCACTCACGGATAAAATAATGATGGGAGCTTACTGGCCGCTGAAAGTCCAGTCAGGAGGAATCCTTGATTCTTCTATTGAAGCTTTTCATTCTACAGTAAATGTCACACAGGGAGGTCGTGAATACTATCCAAGAAATAAGTTGAACGTTTCTTATGAGCCATTTGGAGCTTTTTATGCGCTCATGGATAATAATCCGCTTAAGACCTTTTTAAGACGCTATAATTTGCGAGATTACCCGAGAGAACGATTGGATCCGCCTGTTAATAATATTTCTAGTATACCAGGTATCAATCTGGAATATATACCTGTTTCAGGTGCAGATCGTTATGGAGCCGGGAATCCTGTATCATATATACAAACTAATGTTATGAAAGGGTCTGACTGGTTCGATACCTGGGACATAGGTATGACATACCGGTGGTCTATCGTGAAGCAGCCGGAACTTTTTGCTTCTCCAGGAAATGATTTTTCAGTGTATTCAGTAATTGAAAAGCACTGGTTTGATTATAATATGAGTGGTAAGCTTGGTGCATCTGTAACACATTTTCAAAAAAGAAATTATCAGGTATTTAAGCTCCCTGCCTATCAATTTGTATTACGACCTTCTCTAACATATTATGGTTATGATTGGAACTTACTTGTAGAGTATTTTTATTTTTCAAGACCCGTTGATAATTTTAGCAGATTATCAGCAGGGGGTCATCAGATAGCGCTGGCTGTGCAAAAAAGATTGGACGATGATCGTCTGCTGACTTTAGGATTTTCAGAAAACTTAATCGAGTACAGTGTTACTCCGGATATAGGATTTTTCTTCTCTCTTGATTTTGCTGATTTTCGTTTGTAATTTTTTATGAATCAATACATTCAGAATTGCTCATTTAATTCCTCGATATTACTTAAAAACTCAATATTTAAGAATAAAAACATTCGGCCTGAAATATAGGCCATACATGCAAAAATGAAAGACAGAAAACCATGATTCAATTATTAAGAATATGATGCACTATCTGAGTGAATTAAAAGGCCAATCCATTGCTTCCCGAATACTGGAGTATTATCTAACTCATCCGCTGCCCCCATTGCTGATTTTTCACGGTCCTGATGGTACGGGAAAACTATCTTCAGCAGAGGTATTTATTAAACAAAAGTTGTGCAAAGTGGGGACCGGGTGCGGTTCCTGTGTTCCCTGTAGAAAGATGGCTAAAGAGGAGTATGTTGATTATATACGTTTTCCTGAAGAAAAAATACTGATTGGTGATCAGGAAAAACCAGAGCAATTTACAGTTCGCTGGTTAACAAACACTTATATTCGATTTACACCTTTTGAAGGAGACACTCGATTTGTTTTATTTCCTCGTGGTGAACTTATACAGCATGAAGCAGAAACAGCCCTTTTAAAAACTCTGGAAGAACCCCCTGAACATACACGTTTTATACTGCTTGTAAATGATCTGAGCCGTCTCAAAGAGACAATTATAAGTCGAGGGGTGCAGATTCCTTTTAACTATCTTCCTGTTGATAAAATACAAAGTATTATCCCGGGCGATAGCAGTGATTTTATCGATATGCTCGGGGGGAGTTTTCATCTGGTTCCATTTTTTCAAACAGAGCTTTACCGACGTATGAAATTAGCGATCCAGGAGGCATTCCAGCATCCTCTCAATATTTTGGACCTTGAGAAGTGGATACTATCGGGAGAAAAAAATGGGTTTTCTGATTTAACTGGAGGCCAGGATTTCTCATATTATGAAATTCTGGATTACTTTGGATTGATTTTGATGCATATGGCGTATGATCAAAATCTAAATCATGACATACAGCAGGAAATATTTAAATTTAAGCGTGAATTACACAGGGAGCAACAGGGGATGCACCCCTATATTCTGGCCAGATTATTTCATTCACTGACCGGTGTCCTTGAAAAAGCAGATGTATAATATCCAAATCTTTTTCATTTACACCGGTCGGTGAAATCCCTACTGAATATTGATCATAATAGTTTTAATGATCTCATTTTGTTCCTCGTGGGGGGCGACCCTCCATGATACACCGCTTGGCGTAATTGTCATTGATCTTCCCTGTAAGGGTTTTCCAAAAAGTCGACCTGTTGAGCCACATTTAACCAGGTAAAGACCGTATTTTTGAGCTGGCTGAGAGAAGAGTTTGTCATCTCTTGCATGCTTTTCTTCAACTGTCTCTTCGCGGAGAGGGGAACTCATAACAGCGAAAATAAGTTTTATATCCTGTTTGCTAATCTCTTCAATATATTCTTCCCGATTAACATCATTACATATTAACACAGAAAATCTGTGTCCCTGCAGTGTATAAACACCTGGCTCTGTACCCGGAGTAATTTTTGCTGACTCTTCTTCTGTCAGATTTCTTTTTTTGTACCAGTCTACCACGGACCCGCCTGATATAATGGGCGTAGCATTGTACATCTTTCCATCTTCCTGCAGAATAAGTGATCCGCCTATAATCGTCCCTTTATAAGAGTCATTAAGCTTCAATAACCAGTCAAGAGCGTACTGGCTCTTATCTGCCAGCCCCTGCAGGTCTTTAACACCTGAGTCAGCGAAAAAAAACTCGGGAAACACAAGAAAGTCAGACTTTAGAGCGGCCAGTTTT
Source organism: Leptospirales bacterium (assembly GCA_050295715.1). Lineage (GTDB taxonomy): Bacteria > Spirochaetota > Leptospiria > Leptospirales > Leptonemataceae > JBNKQE01. The sequence continues at coordinate 3,169 of JBNKQE010000045.1, read as the reverse complement.
TTAAATAATGATAAATTCAAACCCTCCGGAAGTGACTTTTGAAATATGCTTACCTTGATTATTCCCATGGCACCCAGTACACGAAAGAAACCGGTTTATCGTCAATCTATTTCCTTGCAAAGTTTAACACCGGCCACAACAGAAAATCCATAGGGTGATTGCATTTTATGCTGAACTTTGCGATTCTGTATGATTTTTTTAAGGGTTTCTTAGATTCCGGATCCATTTTTATTTTATACAATTTGGTATTTCATGATTATGAACAAGAATAATTACCTCGTAAGCGGAGAATCGATCACCAATATTTACAAATAACCCATTTTTGCTTGATCTCTTTTAAATTACGTATTTTGAAATGTATAGAAACCATAAAAGATTACCGTGCAACCACTTCTGAGAGACCCACCGGAGATTGAAAACGATAATCTTGTATTGACATTGACTTCCTGAAATACAGTCAGCGAGCAGCTATGATATTTCTTACATAGACAAATTTGTAATTTTTCAGGTTATTAATTTTACGCTAATATTATGTGGACAGCACGCTCCAGGTTACAGAAGAATAATATAAATGTATATAATATGAAAATGATTTAGATGTTCTATTATAGAAGCGAAAGCACAGGTGAGAATTCTTGTGTTGGCGAAGAATTCAACAATTACGTTAATTGCAATTTATTTAATCGTTCTCAAAAAAATGGAAGACAAAAAAACATAGATTGGCATACTACCAGTAGTAAAAATAAGTTATTACTATGTATTACCTGGTAGATTTACTTGGTATATAACAATTGATCAGTGATCGTATATTTCTGTTTTTTTAAAATATAGAATTATGATTTTTCTTAAATGCTTATGTCAGAATTGAAAGACAAAGTTTTGGAATTGGGTCGAACAGGAGCCTGTGGATCATCCAATGATTTTCTTTCGTGGTTACGTGATTCAGGGATTATTGTTGAACCGGTGATTCTTCATTCCGCTCTTGAATCTCTTGAATCTGAATCAAAGATAAGAAAAAAGACTGTCGCACCGTACGACTATGTCATGCAGGAAGATTTGCAATTTTCCAATTATATTAGTTATTCTGTCTCTTCTGAAAAGAAAATGTCACCCGTTCAGCTTGTTAGATCGAGACTTGATGCCTTTCTTCGCTACAACAATGTTACAGAAGTGAAGATTATTGATATTATTGTCGCGACAACCGAGGCACTTGAAAATGCTGTAAAATACAGTATGCCTGATTCACGTATTTTGATTAATTATACAATAAATGATATATTTTTTAATATCCAGATAACAAATCGTGTTTTTCCAAGAGATGTAATTGAAGATATTCGTAATGGAAAATATGGCGAAGATTCAAAAACCTTGATGCGTGGAATGCTTGTTATGCAAAAATTATTCACCACCATGGATTTGAATTACGACGAAGAAAATAATATCGTAGATTTTAAAGCAACCTTGAATTTATAGTAATGAAAAAGATAAAATATTTGAGAAGTGGCCGGATAGGACTGTAGCATTTATTGAATCTTCCGATCTTACAATGGATAACATGGTTAGCCTTGATAAACTGAGAGCAGTATAAAAAATCTTTTTTAATTGAAATTTGTTCGGGAGTATCTTACATACGTACCTATATTTGCCGAAAATCCGTTCTTTTGTTTTCCTCGGAAGTCTTTCGAGTAGAAGTGATGACTTCTTATTATTCAAGCATTCATTTCATTAACAGATTGAGTATACTGGCAAAGAAAATTATACTGGGAGAACTATTGCATGATAGTTGAAAAAAATAAAGTCGTTTCTATTGAGTATTCTTTGAAGAATAGCTCCGGGGAACTTATAGATACATCTGATGGATCAGGACCTTTTTCATTTATTCACGGAATTGGAAGTGTCATTCCTGGTCTCGAAAAAGCATTGGAAGGAAAGAAAGAAGGTGAATCATTCCAAATAATAATTCCTCCGGAAGATGCTTATGGAAATCGTGATGATTCTCTCATGCAGACAATACCGCGAAATCAGTTTGCAGAGGATGTTGGTGAGATAACTCCGGGAATGAAATTCCAGGCACAAACCGAACATGGTGTTCAAATCATTACTGTAGCAAATGTTCAAGGTGACGATATTACAATAGATGTAAATCATCCCCTGGCCGGTGAGACTTTGAGTTTTGATGTAAAAATTTTAGATATACGCGAAGCTACTGAAGAGGAACTGGCTCACGGACACGCTCATGGTGCTCATAGCCATCCACATGATTAAAATATCATTATACATAAATGCGAATTCCGGGCCAATGATTTCCTGGAATTTGTATTTTGTATGATACATTCCGAAACCATTTTTAAGCCCTGATTGACTCATTCAAAACAACACTTTTTTTTGCAATTATATTCACAATCGTAAACCAAAACCCGGTCTTTTATAAGAGAATAATTTCTATTTAAGACCAACCAATTATAAGTTAATTAGCAAATCAGATTTTACACAGGTAATAAAATGGAATATCATAAGGATTACTTTATCAGAACTATTCAGCAATTTATTGTGGTTCTTGCCAGAATACTCGGATTGATAAAGAATGATGATCCTGCATTTGTTCAACTTCAAATTGACCTGGCCTTTTCCACACTTATTGGTTTTGATAAAAAACTTTTCATGGTTATGGATATTGACTCTATTCTGAGGCTTTTTGAATTAGGAGGACAATTAGACGCAGACCGATGTTATGTGTCCGGTCTTTTGATGACTAAAGAGTCTGAAGCACTTATAAAATTGGGCGATAAAGACCTGGGAATAAATATGCGTGAACGTGGAGAAAGCCTTATGAAAATAGCTTCCGATAGAAAAATTTCAGAAGAATTGAGCAGCTGGCTCAAAGAAAATATCGATCTGATCTGAAGCACTACATTACCATTGAAAAAAATATCGTCAAATCACTCTCTGCAAAAGAATAAAGAAAAAAATTGAAAAAAAATAAGAGCAAGAAGTGGAAAATTAGGATTTGTACTAGTGGCCTGACCCCGTGGTGAGCTCTGTTGAGCTTTTGTGTTGATCGTGTTGTGCTGTTTCTTTCTTTATGACCTGTTGTGCCTTCCTAGTCGGTGTTGCACACGGGAAGAGGCCCAAATTTGACTTCTAAGGCACTTTACTCAGAGCCGAGATG
>JBNKQE010000044.1:0-20341 GCA_050295715.1 Leptospirales bacterium | reverse complement strand
GGCGTCTGTGACTGCCTGAGTTGCCACATTGTAACTCACCACTCCAACTACGGAGAGCAGCAAAAAAATACTGATTCCGACGATGGCCAGTATACTTCTGGCGACGCTGCCCTGTTTACGTGTTGTTTTGTTGGTTTCCATGAATCCTATCCTCCGCCCACTACTTTTCATCACTTTTTAGCTGCCTATCAGTAACTTACAAAATCATCTTTGTTGACTGTTACCGGAGCATGGTTTGTTGAAAGCTTTACGGTATCGACTTTAACTTTAGCAGCATTTTTTAACTTTTTATGACCGTTTGAACCATTCTCTTTTTCTTTATGCGGAGGCGATGCATTCTTCCCTTCTATTTTACCAACTTTGAAATATGCAACAAGCTTCTGCATCTGCTGTGCCTGATTGGAAAGTTCTTCTGCAATGGATGCCATCTCTTCCGACGAAGAAGCGCTTTCTTGAGTGATTCCATCGAGTTGAACCATAGCTGTATTCACCTCACCGATCCCACTGAGCTGTTCTTCGCTTGCGTCAACTATCTGAATCACTAGCTCCGCTGTCTGCTTTATCGCCGGCAAGATTCCGTTGATCGCCTCGCCTGCACGGCTCGCAATCTCCACACTTTCGACGGCAAAGGTACTGATATCACCTGCCGATGACTGGCTGCGTTCGGCAAGCTTACGAACTTCCGATGCAACCACTGCAAATCCGCGTCCGTGCTCTCCCGCACGCGCCGCCTCAATGGCTGCGTTAAGAGCAAGGAGATTCGTCTGGTACGATATCTCTTCTATAATCGATACTTTTTCTGCAATTCTTTTCATCGCAACTACAGATTGATCCACATACCGTCCGCCTTCTTCTGCGTCATTTGCGGCTTTCCTTGCTATCTTCTCGGTAGACTTTGCATTCTGTGCGTTCATCTCCACTGTGCTGGACAGCTCTTCCATGGATGCCGCGGTCTCTTCCATACTGGCCGCCTGCTGGCTTGCTCCCTGGCTTACTGTCTGCGCGTTATCGCTTACCTGCCCGGATGCGCCTGCGATTGAATCTGCCCCGCTGCGGACTTCACTTATTATTTGAGAGAGTTTCTCTATCATTGCTTTCAGGGAACGTCCTATCGCCCCCACCTCATCGTTCCTCTCTGCAACAGCACGGGCATAAACATGATCCGTACCGGTCATCTCCAGGTCGCCAGCAGCAAGAAGGTCAATCCTGGTCGCCATCACCGAGAGGGGCCTGCCGACGATCCTGTTCACGAGAATTGCAATGAAGGAGAAGGTAACTCCAATACCAATGGCAGCGATCAGGAAAATAAAAAGAGCAATGTGATTTGCTCTCTCAGAGAGATCGTTCTCGTTGATGACAGCCGCCGATACAAAGCCGTACCTATCATTTCGGGTGATTGCAGTACGGTGGTAAGAGCCGTCCGTATACTTATAGCGCACGATATCCCCGCTCTTTGCTTCCAGGAGGTTCTTCCCGTAGGGTGTTTCGTTCAGATTCTGTTTGAGAACAAGGGATTTGTCCGGGTGACCGACGATAAGACCCTCCGGAGTGAAAAACATTGTATAACCGGAGTAACCGATCTTGAGGTTCTCAACAAGGGAAGTTGCCAGAGGGCCAAAAAAAACGGACTGACCTAAGATCCCAACTATCTTACCATTCACCTTTACCGGTACAGAGACAAGGAGAGCCGGTTGCCCGGTTACCGGGCTCTTTGCAACTTTTGATATGGCCACTTCTCCACTGAGGTTAGTTGCAATGCTATCGTCGAATCCGATTCCACCCGTCCGCATCCCGGCTGCTCCCTGCGGACTGCCGTCCACCAGTACCAGAGGGTTTGTTTCAGCGGTCTCAAGGAAGATATTCTCAAGGCCGTTTTTCACAGACCAGATCTTAAACAGGTTGCGAAGCTCTGTATACTTATTCTTTCGGATAGCGTCTTTTATCAGTGAAGATTCCGCAAAGGAGCTGGCCATAGCAACCTGCTGATCAAGTCTGCCGTTCAGCTCCCGGGAGATAGATTGGTTCATATTCACAAGCTGGTTCTCGTAGGCGTCTGTGACTGCCTGAGTTGCCACATTGTAACTCACCACTCCAACAATGGAGAGAAGAAAAATCAAGCTCGCCGCGACAATGGCCATTATATTGCGGGCGACACTGCCCCGCCTGTGTTTGTATTCTTTGATTATCATAACTTTATACCTGATACTTTCTTCTCCTGAAAACGATCTGACAATTTGCACAAATTCATGTTGTGTGAATCCAGGGTATCGACTGAACCACCTGTAAGATTTCAAATTCTCACTCGACGATGCAAGCCGGCTGTTTCGATGAAACTATTGCCAGTATTACTCAACAACAATGGCGTGGTTATTGTGGTCGACAATCAATCACAAATTCGCATCAAGTTAATATTTGGAGAAATAAATTCGAAGCAATAGATATGTAATATTATATTTTCTTTTCCTATTAGTCAATCATCACATACTTCATTGCAATTCAGTCTATTCTATAGTTAAATTTGACTGGTCACTGATTTAATTACCGAAGAAGCTTCCCTGCAACGGGTCATATATGAAATTCGCGGCCGAATCATCAGAAAGAATGGCCGATGTTACTCTTCCTGTAGACTTCCAATCATCCGTTCCAGATCGCTGGAGACACTATTCAGTTTTACGGCTCCCTCTTTAATTCTTTCTGTAGATTTTGCAACATCTTGCGCAGAGTTGTTCACATACTGAATATTTTTTCCAGATTCGCCCATCGCCTTCTGTTGCTCTCCATTTGCAATCTCGATTTGATGAGCCGACTCATGAACCTGCTTGATAAGAGCTGACATAGTAGCCATGGAAGAAGAAACATTGGCAATCAGATTGCTAACTTCCTGAATTTCCGTTCCCACACTGAGGATGGATTCGTTCAGTATCTTTAAAGAACTACTTGTGGATTCGACGTATTGACTGGATCCGCTCATAAGAACTTTATTTCCCAGAATGAGATTTTCAATCTCTTTCGCATTTTTTCCGGTCTCTTCGGCCAAACGGGAAATCTCCTCGGAAACGACAGCAAAACCGCGTCCATATTCGCCGGATCTGGCAGCTTCAATAGCAGCATTAAGCGATAGCAAGTTCACCTGATCGGCAATATCATTGATCACCTGAACAAACTGTTCCGTTTCCGACCCTTTTTTTCCCAGCTCATCGAAACGACGACGAAGAATTGCCATTTCCTCCATCGCATGCGCAGCCACCATATTATTATCAGTTACACTTTCGGCGATGGTCTCGGTTGCCCCTTTGACTCGTGAAAATATCGAATCCAGATCAGCGATCGCCTTTCTGGATTTCTCCATTTCACTGTACAGATTTCGCGAGATCTCTGCAACAGATTCGGAATTACTACTCAACTCATCAAAGGTGGTCACAATTTCAGCCAGAGCGCATACTTGCACACTGGAAAGATCATTCAGTTGACCGATGCTTTTTTCCGTGCTCACGATCTCTTCTCTGAGTATTTTCATATTGCTTTCCACCGTTATGGCGACATTGTTGATTTTATCTTTCTCCCCCATTACTTCATCCGATTTATCCAGGGCAAAATAAAGAAGATTTCGGGTATTGCCAGCGCCCAGCGCAGCGCCTACTCCTACGAATAAAACATTGAAAAAACGGGTTACATACGCGGATACTTCCTGCTCAATGAATTCTGGATGCAGATACAGCAACAAAAACTGCAGAACGATTACCAGCATCATCGAATAAAGGGAGACACCCACATTAAAGTAAAAAAGACTAAAAACTATGATTAGATAGACTGCGGCAAAGACCTCTCTCTGGCCATGGAAAGCTACTTGAAAAACAGCAATAGATATGCCAATCCCTGTGATGGCAATATAGCTGGATACTATGCTATTTTTATACAATCTCGTCAGTGCATAGGTTAAACCGGAAATAATGGCTACCGTAAAAAATTCATATATAATCGTGGAGAGATTGTATCTTCCCGAGCTTTTTCCGACCAGCAAAAGTCCCAATACCGCGAAATTGGAAAATGCTGCGATAATAAGAAATCCGATAATAAGTCGCAAATGATTTTGCTCACGAACACTTCGAATAATCTCAGAACGATCCGACTCAAACACAGTATTATCAGATTGATTTACAAATCCCATGTTCAGTTCCAGCTTTGAATTTCGATTTTCAATATTACTCAAGATTATAGTCTTTAATTGAGGTTGTCACGTAACCTACTTCCATGTAAGTTACGTGACGCGCAATGGTCGAAAAATTGCATCTTCTTGCGAAAATGCTTCTATTACACAAAAACGCACATATATTGTGCAAGTTTCGATCATTGCTTTCATCCACTGATGCGAATAGCGCTTCGACCGTACCGCGAACTGAGGCTGCCCGCGTTTCGGGATATCCTCAGTTGTATATTTTCAAGAAACCCCAAATAATTACCGGGGTTAAAGATATATTTTAAATAATCAATAAATCTTTAGAAGATTTATTGATCTCCCGAGCATTCGTCAAAGGAGAGGCAGGTCGGGCAACCAAATAGTTAACAGCCTTATCAAGGACACGGCAAAAAAGGATAACTTTTCTAACAGTCCTTTTTCGCTTTCCTTTGCCTTTTAATACATCCTTCATATTTTCTCAATTTGAATATGTAAATCACATTCATAAACCGGAAAACATTTGCCGGTTAATTCAGTCGAAAAAATGGAAAATATTAGGAATTATTAACAGCCAAACAGGCACCGCCTGCATTAATAGTTAATTTGTATAATAGCATGCAGTTAATTTCAACTGATACCTTCATAGCCCTCCACTGAAAATTATCCTTCGTCCACCACCCTTTCCAGCAACCATACAGGCGGCTTATCATGATCTCCTTAGCATGTTCGCCGCCAGAAACAGCGCCGGGCTTTATCTCTTCCTGGAGTAAAGTATCTACCATTTCACAATGCTCGTGACACAGGATTCTAAATCCGCAAGCAAAGGGCATTTTTCAAACATTGGCATTTTCCTGTGCCATTAAATCAACATGAATCGCTCCAGGCAATATCCAAACAAATCGATAAAGGATCCCATCAATATTAACTATAACAGTATCATTTCACTGTATCATATCATGAAAATTAACCATAAATAAAAGAATGTATTTCCTTTTAGTTCAAATAACTTCACTTTCGATTGATTAATATTTGACAGTCTATACTGAGTCATTTTGCTATACAAGGGAAGGAATGAATTGCATAAAAAGTATCGCTATTTTCCAGTATTATCATTTTGATATGATCTAACAATACTTACATTCAAATTCATATCAAGGATACCCTGTCGTCCCGACAAGATTCATTCGGTAGTATAAAACGTAGAACAATACATTTCAATATCAATATGTCAAAATATCATTCCAACAGCGAAGGCTCAGAAATTAATTCCGGATTCGGGCTCCAGAATAATGACTCCAACAAAGAAGAGACTTTTTTGCTTTTTAAATATGCCTTCGATCATGCCGATCCTGCCTTCTTTCTTGAAGGTGGACGTATCATATATGCCAACGAATCTCTCTGCAATCTTCTCGGTTACTCGCCTTCGGACATTTCCAGTGTTTCCCTGAGGGATATCGAGCCGGATTTCGACCCTGCCATTCTTGAAAAACGAAGAAAAATCCTCTTCGAAAATGGTAAGAATACCTATGAAAAACGGATTCGTTCTTCCGAGGGGAAAATTATCCCGATAGAGATCAGCACAACACTCTGCCATTTCCAGGATCGAACGCTTGTTTTTGCGCAGGTTCGCGATATTACAGAACGGAAACGTCATGAAGAGGAGTTGCGTCAGCAAGAACAGATGTTTCGAACCCTTGCCGAAAACATTCCCGACCTCATCTATCGATATGATCGGGAATGCAAACGACTGTATGTAAATCCGGTTGTTGAAAGGATTTCGGGAAAATCTGCACTGGAGCTTGTGGGAAGCACTCCTTCGGACGGTTCCCTTCTTGTATCAGAGCAGAGTCGAAAATTAATAGAGGGAATTCAGCGGGTTTTCGCAACTGGAGAGTCGGAGGTCCTGGAAATCGACTATAGACTAAAGGGAGGGGTTCACCGGGATTACCACATGCTCTTGATTCCCGAACGCAACTTCCACGGAGAGATAGAAACCGTTCTTGCCATCGCTCGTGATGTTACAGCCATTCGCGAAACAGAGAGACGACTCACCCATTTCATGAACGTTGTTCCGGGATACGCTTTTACATATGCGGTAGATAGAAATGAACCCTCCCGATTCTCTTTTATCAGTCCCGGCATCAAGGAAATCCTCGGGTTTACATCAGGAGAAATTGTAGCTGATGCGGCTCGATTGAATTCGATCATTCACCCCGAGGACAAACCACTTCTACAGCATAAGATCGCCGGGTCGATGGCGACAGGGACTCCTTATATTTTAGAATATCGTGTTCAGTCACCTATAAAAGGCGAAATCTGGCTGGAAACCCGCGCGACTCCGGAACTTACAAACGAAGGAAATTTTCTGTTCCACGGAATTTCTTTCGACATAACAGCACGAAAAAAAGCGGAGCAACAACAGAGCGAATTACAACGCCAGCTACAGGTCATAACGGACAATCTTCCCGGGGCTGTAGATTGCTACCGGATGCATCCGGACGGCAGTGGAGAGATGCTCTATGCCAATAGAGGTCTTGAGGATATCTTCGGGTTCACATGCGAGGATCTGGCCGAGGATATCACTCCCATGGCTTATCGCATGCATCCGGAGGACCTCCCTCTCCTGATTGAAACGATTAGAGAGGCTACGAAGACTCTGAGCACATTTTCCGGTGAGTTTCGAGTGAACCATCCGGAAAAGGGAGAGATATGGGTGGAACAGATCACCACTCCGGTGTACGAGTCTGAACACAGCATACTATGTTACGGTATGATGTTTGATATTACCGAACGCAAACGATTGGAAAATGAGTTGCGCCGAAGGGAGGAAGAGTTTCGAAGCCTTGCTGAGAACATAACGGATAACATTGCCCGATGGGATAACCAGGGACGCTATATCTATATCAATCCGACGCTTGAGCGTACTCTCGACAGGGCCGGTTTTGAAGTGATTGGTAAGACTAAGAGCGAGGCGTTCCCGGACGGGCGTTTCGCGGAAGTTGAAGCGGCAATTTTACAGGTCATCGCTACCGGGAAAGGCATGATGTGCTTGCGTCAGCACATACTGGTTGAGGGCGGCGAGATGCGCTTCCATGACATCAACCTGATACCGGAATTCGATGATGCCGGGCAGGTGGTCCGCATACTCGGAATCGGTCGTGATATGACCGACATATACCGGATGCAGGAGGAGCTTGCAGCACGCGAGCGTGATTACCGCACGTTGGCCGAAAACCTGCCTGACCTGGTTTTCCGTTATGACCGGGATTGTCGACGCATCTTTCTTAACAAGGCCGTAGAATCGGTTAGCGACATTCCGTCATCCGATTTGTTAGGCAAAACGCCTACCGAAGCCGCAATATTATCTGCTGCCGACAGCATGAAGTTGCAGCAAAGCATACAGCGTATACTGGATACCGGACGACAGGAGGATGTTTCTGTCCAGATGATCGCACGCGACGGCAGCACCAGGTTTTTCCAGAATCTCCTTGTTCCCGAATTCGGGCCGGATGGGAGGAGCATAGAGAGCGTTCTTTCTGTTGCACGCGACATCACCTGGATCAGGCTCGCAGAAGAAGAACTCAAACTGAAAGAGTTTGCCCTCGATCAATCCCATGAGGCGGCCTATCTCATTGATGAGAATGATCTGTGTTTTGTTTATGTGAATGAAGCGGCCTGCCGTTCCCTCGGGTACAGTCGCGACGAATTGATCTCCCTCACCTTGCCCGATATAGACCCGTTCTTTACGTCGGAAAAGGGAGCAGCTCTGGTAGCCAGGCTGAATGCCAGAGGGACTTTCACTCTCGAATCCCGCCACAGGCGTTCTGATGGCAGCAGCTTTCCAGTAGAAATCCATATATCGAGAATCGATTACCATGGTCGAAGGTTGAATCTTTCTCTGGCGCGCGACATCACAGAGCGCAAACGGATGCAGGAGGCTCTTGTTGAACGTGAACGTCAATTCCGCAGCCTGGCAGAAAACATGCCTGACAATGTGGCCCGCTGGGATACTCAGAGCCGTTATACCTACCTTAATCCGACGCATGAGCAGACCGTGAGAGTGTTCGCAAAGGATGTACTTGGCAAGTCGCTTACTGAAGTCTTCGGCGGCACTCTCCCGGATGGCATGACAGGTGTTGAAAAGGTGCTCGCAATTGGGAAGCCATTATTGCTGGAGCGTGTATCTGTGCCCGGTAAAGATGGCGAAACCCGCTTCCACGATGTCAATGTAGTTCCCGAGTTCGATGAGGCGGGGAATATTGTCAGCGTGCTGGGAATAGGCCGGGACATGACCGGTATTTACCGTATGCAGGATGCCATCGCTGCGCGCGAGCAGGAGTTTCGCAGCCTTGCCGAGAGTTCGCCCGACTCCATCATCCGTTACGATCGAGAAGGTCGCATCCGTTATCTCAACGGTAACCTGATGCTTCAAATGGGATTGGAGAGCCTCGAAGAGGTGGTCGGTAGGCTGCCCCACGAGGTATGGCCCGATGGGCGTTTCAACGCAATTGAGCAGGCTGCCGCAAGTGTGGTCGAAGCAGACGCGTCTCAGACTATCGAAATCAGCGTACCATTCCCCGAAGGCAGAACGGAGATCCACGATCTTCGCATTGTTCCCGAGCGGGATGCCGCCGGGCGGGTCATCGGCTCCATCGTCTTTGGCCGCGACATCACCCGACTGAAAAGAATGGAACAGGAGATCCTGGCCCGTGAACGCGAGTTCCGCAGCCTGGCAGAAAACATACCGGACAACATCGCACGATGGGACTTGAAGGGCCGCTATTTGTATGTGAACCCCGTTCACGAACGTACTCTCGGCATCCAGGCAAGCGAACTGATCGGTAAACCACTCCCCGATACTCACGAGGACGTCAGATCCGCCATCGCACAGGTTGTTGCGACCGGTCAGGCGGTACGGGTTGATCAGCGTGTGCCGGTCAACGGTGTTATGGAAGTGCATAGCGTCAGCATTGCGCCCGAATTTGACGCCGAAGGCCATTTTGTCAGCGTGCTGGGCATAGGTCGGGACATGACCGATGTGTTCCGCATGCAGGAATCGCTTGCTGCACGGGAGGCAGAGTTCCGCACGCTGGTGGAGCAAGCGCCTGAGCCGATCTTCCGCTACGCGCCGGATGGTCGCCGTATCTATGTCAATGCCACTGTCGAACGCATCAGCGGCATACCGGCCTCTCAACTCCTTGAGTCGGATGCAAGCGATGGGAAACTTTCCCATTCCGGAAATGGCAAGCAACTCAGGGAGTTGGTCAGAAAAGTCAGCGAAACGGGTGAGAAGGCTGAGATGGAGACGATGAATATTGGTGCAGATGGTCGTCACCGCTGGTTTAACCAGCGCTTTGCGCCGGAATTTGACACGGATGGCAAAGTTCGGAGCATATTGAGTATTTGCCACGACATCACCGAGCGTAAGTTCGCTGAGCAGTATGAACAATTTCGGAGTCATATCCTGGAGTTCATCACAGGAGATCATTCACTCCCAATTATTCTTGAGGAGATAGTAAGAGGTGTTGAGCAGCTTAAACCTGAGACGATTTGCAGTATCATGATGCTGGATAGTCAAGGAAAGTGCCTCCGCAATGGGGCTGCCCCAAACCTGCCGGAATTCTATAACGAGGCAATTGACAATCTGGCAATTGGCCAGGGCGTTGGCTCTTGCGGCACCTGTGCCGCGACCGGGGAGCGCGTCATTGTCGAGGATATCCAGACACACCCTTATTGGGCACCCTTCAAGGATCTTGCAGCCAGGGCCAGGCTGGGGGCTTGCTGGTCTCAGCCTATCCGGACTTCTTCGGGGGAAATTCTGGGAACTTTTGCTATCTATCATCGCAAAACGCATTCGCCTACACCACAGGATATTTCCCTGATCGAAAAAATCGCCCATATGGTCAGCCTTGCTGTTGAGCGCAAACTGGCAAAAGAAGCATTACAGAAGTCCGAACAGTTGATGCGCACAGTAATTGAGGCCACCCCTGACTGGATCTTCATCAAAGACCTGGAGCATCGCTATCAACTGGTCAACCAGGGCTACGCGAACGCCTTGCATATCTCCCCCGAAGACTTCATCGGCAAGAACGATCTCGACCTGGGCTTCCCCGAAGAACTGGTAAAAGGCGATCCGGAAAAAGGCATACGCGGTTTCTGGGCGGATGATCGTCGGGTAATGGAGAGCAATGAAATGCAAATCTATCCCGATGACCCCGTCACTATCGATGGGGCGGTGCATACCTTCCACACAATCAAGGTTCCCCTTCGGGATACCAGCGGAAAACCCTGGGGTGTTCTTGCTCTGGCACGCGATATCACTGAGCGTAAGCGAACCGAAGTTGCATTGCTCGACCGGGAAGCATTCCTCGAATCGCTGCTCAATGCTATTCCGACCCCCGTTTTTTACAAGGATTTAGACGGACGCTACCTCGGGCTGAACCCGGCATACGAGACATTCTTCGGGGTAAACCGCGATGATCTGGTGGGCAAGAGTGTTTTCGATACCCATCCGAGGGACCTTGCCGAAATCTACCACGCAAGGGACCTTGAGGTTATTAACAGCAATGGAGAGATCCAGCAATACGAAGCCCGGCTCCAGCATTCCAATGGTGAACGACGAGAGGTCTTCTTTAGCAAGGCCCCCTTCTTTGATACTGCAGGTGAGATCAAGGGGTTGATTGGGGCCATTATCGACATCACGGAACGTAAACAGTCCGAAAAGCTGCTGATCGAACGGATGAAGCGTATCTCCGAACTCAATACCTTCCTCAAAGAGAATACCCGAAAACTGGAGGAGCAGGCAGCGAAGCTGGAAGCATCCAGGGAGCAGATCAAACAGACGGAAGCATGGTACAGAACAATTCTCCAGTCCGCTCCCGACGGTATTGTCGTCATTGATGAACATGGAAATATAATGCAGGTAAACGCACAGATTCAATCAATGTTTGGCTACAAAGATGGTGAGTTACCGGGTTGCAGCATCGAAAAGCTAATCCCGCATGCCTCGCGGGAAGCTCATGTGGGCATACGCGACGATTTTATTGCCGAAGGTAGCAGCCAACGCGATGCCATGATAGCCGGAGAGTTATTCGGTATGCGCAAGGATGGCTCGATTTTTCCGGTTGACATAAGCCTGTCACAGCTACCGGAGCTTGACAGAAGGCGCAATGCAATATGTGCGTCTGTGCGCGATATAACAGAATACAGGGCCATGGACGCGGCACGAGAATCAGCCCTGGCAGAAGCGCTGCGCCTGGCGCAGTTGCGCAGTGCGTTTCTTGCTCAGATGAGCCATGAACTGCGTACACCGCTAAATGGTATTATCGGTTATACTCGCAATCTACTGCTTGGCGGTGGTCTTGCCGAAAAGCAGATAGCCGGGTTGAACATCATCCTGGATAGCGGCGATCATCTACTGGGACTCATCAATGGCATCCTGGACCATGCGGCCATCGAGGCCGACAGGTTCGAGCTCATCCCGGGTGATATCCAGCTGGAAGAGTTCCTCTCCAGCCTCATTGGCATCATCCGGATCAAGGCGGAACAGAAGAATATTGGTTTCGCCTGCGATGTAGATGCATCGCTGCCCGGAGTGGTAAGCGGCGATGCTCAGCGCTTGCGCCAGGTGTTGCTCAACCTGCTCTCGAATGCAGTAAATAATACCGACCGGGGCCAGGTAACTCTGCGCGTGGGCTACGGTTCCTCCTCCTCCATCCGCTTCGATGTGGAAGATACTGGAGTCGGTATCCTCCCGGACCAGCTGGAAAAGATATTTCTGCCTTTCGAACAGGTCGGCGAAAATAGCCGACGAGCGGGGGGAAATGGCCTGGGTCTTGCAATCAGCCGTAAGCTCGTACAGTTAATGGGCGGCGAGATCAAGGTCGAAAGCCAAATGGGTAAGGGAAGCGTATTCTCGATCGAAATCGGGCTTGAACCAGTGCAACAGGATGTGTCTGCAATGAATGTCGCAGAGCTTTCAAAGCAGGCTGCTACTCGCGTGACACAGGCATCGCCGCATTTGTTTGTGCCTCCCCCTCAGGAACTGGATATGCTATATGGATTTGCACTTCGCGGTAGCATGCGTGATGTGATGCAACACGCTGAAGAATTGCTCGCTGGAGAAGAACGCTACAGGCCATTTTACGAACAACTGGACCATCTCACCAGGAGCTACCAGAGCAAGGAGCTCCTGAGATTAATCAATCAATTCCGAAATGGGAAGGGAACAGAACAATGAGAATCAAAAGCCCATTCGATTCAGAAATTACAGCGCTGGATGTGGATGCACCTGGCCGCACAATCCTTCTGGTGGATGACTCCTCTGTCAACCTGGGGGTTCTTGTCGAAGGACTGGAGAGTATAGGATTCGATGTGCTGGTGGCGCGGGATGGCGAAGAAGCATTAGAGCGCATTTCCTTTGCAATGCCCGACCTGATTCTGCTTGATATAATGATGCCTGGTATCGATGGTTTTGAGGTGTGCAAACGACTGAAGTCTCAGGAGCTTACGAGCGATATTCCGGTAATTTTCATGACTTCACTGAGCAGTACCGAGGACAAGGTGAAAGGGTTCGAACTGGGCGCAGTGGATTATGTGACCAAACCCCTTCAGATCGACGAAGTAAGGGTGCGAGTCACAAACCATTTAAAACTGCGGGCGCTTCAGCAGGATCTGGAAGCAAAGAATGCTATACTGGAACGGGAGATCGACGAGCGAAAGCGAGCAGAAGCAAAGCTTAAAGAAGCACTGGAGTTCAACGAAAGTGTTATCAATGCCATTCCCGATGTCCTTATCGAGGTAAACAGGGAGGGGCGCTACCTGAACGTCTGGACCCAGAAACCGGATAACCTCGCAGCTCAGAAAGAAATGCTTCTGGGAAAAACCGTTCATGAAGTCCTCTCCTCGGAAGGAGCCGCCATCGCCATGCGGGGTATACAGGAAGCTGATGAAACGGGCTTTTCATCTGGCAATATCCTGCCCATAGATCTCCCGCAGGGAACCACCTATTTTGAACAATCCATTGCAAAGAAGCCGGGCAACACCGGGTCGGAAGCAACCTATATTGTACTTTCACGGGATATAACCGAACGCATACAGATGGAAATGGAGCTGAAAGAGAGAGAGCAGGAGTTCCGTAGCCTGGCGGAGGGCTCCCCCGATTTTATCGTGCGATATGATTTAGAGGGGCGAATCAAATACATGAATTCTTCCTTACTCCGTGCACTCGGGTCACCCGATTACGCATCCGGTATTGGAAAAAGACCATCTGAGCTATGGCCCGATGGAACTTTCGATAAAATTGAACAGGCTGCCAGAAAGGCAATCGAAACGGAATCGATTGTTACAATCGAGTTTATTCATCCAACAACAGACGGTCAGGAGAACAACCAGCATATCCAAATAGCTCCCGAACGGGATTCTAGCGGGAAGATCATAGGAACGATCGTATTTGGACGGGATATCAGTGAAATCAAGCGTCTCGAAAAAACAATATCCAAATCACGAGATTTTATATACAGGATTATCGATAGTATTCCCGATCCAATCTTTGTTAAGGATAGAGAACACAGATGGGCGATGATGAATGACGCCTGCTGCGAAGTTCTGGGTCATTCACGTGAATTTCTCCTGGGAAAATGTGACCACGAAGTTCTTCCGAATGAGCAAGCTGACATGAATCAGGAAAAGGATGAACTTGTATTCACATCGGGTGAAATTAATGTTCACGAGCGAGCTATCCAGGGAAAAGATGGATCTATCCGTCACATACAAACCCTGAAAACCCCTTTTCCAGGTCTCGATGAAGAGCCAATGCTTGTAGGAGTCGTTCGTGATATCACCTCCATCCGTGAGGCAGAGTTACGTCTGAGGCATTTCATTGATAACCTCCCCGGTATTGCCTATACCTTGCAATTGGGACTGGATGGACAATTATGCTTTCCCTATGTTAGCCCTGCGATAAAAGAAATTTACGGCATTGATCCTGATGATGTAAAAATTGATGCAGGACCTATTCAAGATTTGACTCATCCTGATGATCTTCCTGCCATCGAAACTGCGATCAGGAAATCAGCGCAAACATTATCCCCTTTTCGCATTGAATTGAGAGTCTGTCGCCCGGGCTATCGTGAACGCTGGTTCGACTTGCGAGCCACACCGGAGCGCAAATCGGATGGAAGCACCCTCTGGTATGGGATCATGCTCGATATTTCAGAAAGAAAAAATATGGAAATGGCTCTGTTCGAGAGTGAAAAACAATTCTCTGCAGCATTCAACCAGAGCCCTGCGGCGCTGGCATTCACTTCTCTGACAAATATGAAGCTGCTGGAAGTGAATGATCGGTTTGTAGAACTTTTCGGTTACTCCCGGAAAGAATTGATTGGAAGAACCAGCCTGGAGCTGGGCTTGTGGGAAAATGTAGAAGAAAGAGACCAATTCCTGTATATGACTCAGGAATATGGAGTCGTTTCCGATCTTAAGTTTACTTACAGAAAAAATGATGGTTCCCTTCGCCGAGGTTCCCTGTCTGCAACTTTGATCGATACGGGAAACGATTTTTATGTTCTTACTCAGATTCTGGACATCACTGATTCGGAACAGGCAGAGGAAAAACTTCGAAAAAGTAGAACAAATATGATAGAAGCACAACGGATAGCTCATCTTGGGAGTTGGGAACTCGATCTGTTAAACGATCATCTTTCATGGTCCGATGAAATCTATAACATCTTTGAAGTTGACCCTGAACAATTTGGCGCTTCCTATGAAGCATTCCTTGAGGCCATCCACCCTGAGGATCGAATCATGGTTGAAGAAGCATTTATGCGATCCGTAGAATCTCATACTCCCTACCAGATCGAACACCGGTTACTTTTTCCCGAGGGCAGAATCAAATACGTTTTTGAACGAGGTGAAATCGACTACGATTTAAATGGAACCCCTCTTCGATCAAGAGGCACAGTGCAGGATATTACTGAACGCAGGATAGTCGAAAAGAGACTTGCGGAGAAGGAACGTGCAGAGGCTCGAGTTCAAGGCCAGAGAGAATTTCTAACGAACATGAGTCACGAAATTAGAACTCCCCTTCATGGGATCCTGGGTTTTTCGTCAATGCTTGCCGACATAGTGGAAGACCGTGTCGAGTTGTCTTATATACAATCTATTCAAAGCAGCGGAAAACGTCTGCAATCGCTCATGGATGATTTTATTATTTCTTCAAAGATGGAGTCGGGTAATTTTCAACTCGATATCAAGCCCGTTCCTATCCAGGAAACAGTGAATGAAATCCACTCACTGTTTTCATCGCGTGCGGCATCTCTAAATCTTGATTTTTCCATTCATATAGACTCTTCTATGCCAGGTTTGATGTACATGGATGAACCAGGAATAAGACAGATCCTTACAAAGTTAATCGATAACGGCTTGAAGCATACAGAAGAAGGATATGTCCACACTTCACTTATTTTTCACCCGGATACAGACCAGGAACATTGCGGAGCGCTTTCAATTATAGTGGAGGATTCCGGTCCTGGAATTCCCGAAGAACAGCGCGAACGAGTCTTTGACCCCTTTGTTCAGCTTGCATGGGAAGACACCGAACCAAGCAACGGTACAGGTCTCGGCCTTTCGATTGTAAAACAGCTTGTGGAAATTATGGGAGGGATGATAAAGGTTGGAGAAGGGAAAAAGGGCGGAGCGCGTTTCAAGATTTTTATCCCCGCGATTCAGTTTGAATTAGGTTCCGATATTCGAAACTACTCCAGTACGGTCTCGCAGGCAAGCCTGCCGGTTTTCCTGCCAGCTACAATACTTATTGCAATGTCTGATCGGGAAGTAATTAATAAAACAAAAAAGGCTCTCGTTGATTTCCCTTTTTATATTATTGAAACAGTTCAACTACACGAGATACCAGGCCTGATGCACAATTTTCATCCCGAAGTTATAATACAGGATTTAAAAATGGATGGAATCGCATCGTTAATTGCCGGTGGATATCCCATTCATACAGATGGATATGAAACAAAAATAATTGGCGTCGGGAACAACTCCAGGGAATTCAAAGAAGAGGAGTACCGTCTGATTGTGGATCAGATAGTTGACTTTCCCATCAATAAAAATGATCTTATATCTGTTTTATACAAATATCTTCCATCAATCGATTTACATGGGGCCAACCGCAATATATCTCCTGAGTATCCATTTATTCGAAATGAGATTGATCTAATGAAAAAAGAATTTCTCAATTCCAGGATCAACTATTCCGATGAGGTTGATTTTGGGAAAATCCGAAGTTATTGCCTGAGACTTGAAAAAAAAGGCCTCGAATCCGGATATCGCATTCCTGTCTCATGGGCCCGGCAGATGCAATCTGCAATTCATTTATATAGTATTACAAAGGTTAAGAAATTGTGGAGAATTTTTGACAAACTTATAAATCATTAGAAACTATCAGTCAGTTTCATTCAGTATCTACTAACTGTTCTGCTTCGCTGATAGACTTTACAATATCTGCATGGATGCCAAAGAAACAATCTATTGAAAGTGCACTACATTTAATATTTCCCGGATTTACAATAATACATCGTGACATTCCCCTTTTTGCAAGATATTTGATTACTGTAGAATTCATTCTTGCCACAAAAGGCGAGATCGTATAAATTGTTGGGATAGACACAATCACTCCGAAACCGGGACGCAGAATCCCGGCGCCTTGAAGAATTTTTGTCGCGTTTCGAATGACATCATCTACATGATTGTCTGCACAATCGCGCAAATAAATCCTGTTTCGCTTTTTATCCACATTGACGATTTGTATACTCATATGCATATCCAATAAAATATATCATACCCGACAAACTATCTCATACAATTTTAACCTTTACAATTCGCCAATCATTATTTGCAAAACACCCCCTTTCGCCCACTCCACACATAACCCGATCAATACTTTTTATCTATACTTTAGAATAGCCAATCATATAAGCACTCACCAATCGAGCTATATAGAGTAGTTATTATTGACTACAATGCCTGCTTTGCAGCATACCATTCTTCATCGCAGCGGGTTATCTTGATCAAAATATTTGACATCGCATCTTTCACATCATATCATACCAGAAGAGATACTTCCTGCATATATAATGAATACCATTCTCACCTATGTAAGGCATGTAATGAACCCGGAAAACGACAAGTGGAGTACGAGATGAAACTTTTTCGCGCAACAAGTATCGGAGCAAGGTTGTGGATAATGTTCACCGTTGCGACATTTGCGCTATTGATGACCTCTGGCATCGCCCTGTTAAACCTTCGCCATAGCATGATCAAGGATCGGGAAATAAAGGTTCGGAATTTAGTGGAAGTTGCCTATGGTGTTGTTAACCATTTCGGTGAACAATTTTCTTCAGGAAAAATGACAGAGGAAAACGCCAGAAAAGAGGCAATGAATGCACTACGAGCAATGCGTTACGATAAGGATGAATATTTTTGGATCAATGACCTGAATTATCGCATGATAATGCACCCGGTAAAGCCAGAACTAAACGGTAAAGACATGAGTGACTTTAAGGACCCTGCCGGAACACCCATGTTTAAGGAATTTGTTGTAACTGCCAAACAAGGCGGTGGACTGGTCCCCTATTTGTGGCCCAAACCGGGATCTGACAAACCTGTTGCAAAGGTTTCCTATGTCAAACTTTATCAACCATGGGGCTGGGTGATCGGCAGCGGGATTTATCTGGATGATGTTGACATAGCATTTGAAAAAGAAATTATAAATTACACAATTTTTGTTTTCCTATCTTTGTTATCATTTGGACTCATCGCATTTCTTGTTTCACGCAGCATCACACAACCCATTGGCAATATGATCCATGTGGCCCATGCCATTGCCAGCGGCGATATGTCTACAAGAATTGAAACCTCCGGCAATGACGAGACAGGTGTATTACTTAACGCGATGCATGATATGGCAGAGAATCTCTCCGAAATCATCGAAAAAGTTCGTGAATCTTCAGGCTCACTCTCGGATGCCTCGGACAGCCTCAGCGAAACAGCGCAGTCGTTAAACCTGAGCAGCAATCAGCAGGCAGGCAATGTGGAAGAGATGATGGCTACTCTCAGCGAACTATCTCTATCCATCCAGCGAAATGCAGAAAATGCCCGTCTCACGGATTCTGTGTCATCGGAAGCATCCATTCAAGCTGAACAGGGAGGCGAAGCTGTTACGATGACCATTTCGGCGATGAAGAGCATTGCGAATAAAATTGGAATCATTGACGATATAGCCTACCAGACAAATCTCCTTGCTCTGAACGCGGCCATTGAGGCAGCCAGAGCTGGCGAGCATGGCAAAGGTTTCTCTGTTGTGGCGTCAGAAGTCCGTAAACTCGCTGAACGTAGCCAATTGGCTTCCCAGGAAATCGGTGTTCTGGCCACGGAAAGCACTGATACCGCCGAACATGCAGGCAAACTGCTGGAGCAGATAGTACCGTCCATTAACAGGACATCCGAACTAGTAAGGCAAATTGCTGAGGACTCAAAGGATCAGGAGAATGGGGCGTCGCACGTAATGAAGGGTGTAACCGAATTGAACAATATAGCACAATCCAATGCCAGCTCCTCGGAAGAACTCGCCGCAACATCAGAAGAGATGAGCGCTCAAGCCATGCAGATGTTAAAGAGTATGTCTATTTTTAGAACTCAGAAGTCAACAGGAGGACAGGAAATGATATAATAACAATTGGGATACGCTAATTCAAATAAATATATTAACAATTAACATTCAAGACTAAATGAAACTATTTAAACAATCTAACCCTGTCATAGTATTACTTGCCTTATTATCTTTTTCGCTTTTCAAAGCTGAGGAAAATATTTCGAATGAAAAACCGGATGCAAATACTTACGCCAATAACCTGGTTTCATCAACCCTATCGGGATACATACCTGCCGGGTTTCTTATACTACACCCTGCTACCACGAAGCATTTATTGGGTAATTATCGGCTGTGTTGAAATATAGATTCTATGAGGTTTGATTTTGCCGATATCCCGGATCATCCAGGGTCTCGGCATGACAAAATTTCTAAATGTATTATTATAAATTATTTTATCGAAATTCGGAGAAGGATATATGGAGCTTGTTTCAATACTACCTCTGATGTCATTTTCAATAGTCCTCTTCATGGGCTTCTACCACCTATTATTTTTCTTACGCATCAGGACGGAAGTTTTCAATCTATATTTTGCGTTTGCCTGTTTTGCAGCTTCCGGTTATGATCTTTTTTCCTCATTCCTTTATAGCTCCAGATCTATCCTTAAGAGTTCCATCTGGCAGAACTGGCAAATAATATTTTTGATTCTATTTATTGCCTTCATCGCTCTATTTCTCGGTAGTATCGTCAATCCCACGAGCAGGTGGGAACGAACTGTAAACAATTATATCATACCTGGCTTTTCGCCGTTCTTGATAATCGTTTTTATATCAAAAAATGGGTTTAATCCTTTAAAACCCTCAGTTAAGTATATCGAATTTTTTAATATAACATATTACGAAGCCTCTCCAGGTCCAATTGTGTATGCAATCCTATCTTCATTTATTGCAATACTGGGATGGGCAATATATCTTCTGAGCAGGTATTACAAAAAAAGGTTTCCTTTCTACAGGTCGATGTATATATCACTTTTTATATTTTTCGCCTTTGCGCTAAACGATATACTAATCGCAGCAGAACTCCTGCAAAGTATTTACCTTCTGGAATATGGAGTATTCATCCTTGTAATCGGAATGGGCTTTACGATTCATAATAATTATTTTACGCTTTATCAGACAGTGAATAACTACAATGCGACCCTGGAAAGACGTGTATCGGACAGAACTGAAGAGTTACTTAAAACGAAAAATGCGCTCGATAATACCTTTCACGAATACAGAGACCTTTCCCATTTAATTGCCCACGATCTGACCAATATTCTCGTCTCTGTAAAAATGGGAATAGAGCTTATAAATGCGGGTACATTATCATACAATGAAATCAGCGAAAAAATCTATAACTCTTCAACCAACGGACTCGGACTTATCGCTATCTACAAAAACCTTCAGGCCCTTGATGAAAAAAAAATTATTCCGGAACCAACAAATCTGGCAAAAGCAGTCCATGAATCT
>JBNKQE010000043.1:0-20534 GCA_050295715.1 Leptospirales bacterium | reverse complement strand
ACGATTGAAGAAGGACCCCACCGCTCACGAGATTCCGGTTATCTTCGTAACAGGTATGAATTCGACGCAGAACGAAGAGAAGGGGTTGGAGCTTGGAGCTTTGGATTATATCACAAAGCCATACAGTGTATCTATTGTACTGGCTCGTGTTCAGACACAGCTTACTCTCAAGCGTGCCCGGGACTGGCTCAGCAATCAAAACATCCTGCTGGAAGAAGAGGTTGCCCGGCGCATGCAGGAGACTCTCCTCGTACAGGATGTTACCATCCATGCCCTGGCCGAACTGGCTGAAATGCGCGACAACGAGACCGGTTACCACATCCGCCGAACCCAGGAATATATACGTATTGTTGCGATGCGCCTGCAAACCCATCCCCGCTTCTCCGATTTCCTGAATGCAAAGATGATCGAACTAATTATCAAGTCAGCTCCCTTGCACGACATCGGTAAGGTCGGAATCCCGGATTACATTCTTTTAAAACCGGGCAAACTGACGCAGGAAGAGTGGGCCATAATGAAGACCCATAGCCTCCTGGGAGCACGAGCCATCGAACGTGCCCTGGAAAATGCCACACAACGAGTAGATTTTCTCGATATGGCCATGCAGATCGCTCACTACCATCATGAAAAATGGGATGGAAATGGATACCCCGAAGGGCTTAAAGGAGACGCTATCCCCATCCCGGCGAGGTTGATGGCGCTGGCAGATGTGTTCGATGCACTCGTTTCCCGGCGTGTCTATAAAGAGGCGTTTACCTTTGAACAGGCGCGCGAAACAATAGTCGAAGGGCAAGGGACTCACTTTGATCCCGATATAGTAGATGCTTTTGCCACGGACTTCAAAGATTTCGTAACCGTAGCCGAGAAGTATCGGGAGGAAGGATGTGAATAATTCGCCTGACAGTTCTGACGGGGTGTACAGGCAGCTGCTTATCATTGTGACTCGTATCAGTATGGCTCTTGTTATTGGAATCGCAACGATTGCCATTCTGGGATGGGTTCGCCAGAATCTTCTGCTGGCCAGTATTCGTTCAGACTGGATTCCTATGGCGCCAGGTACTGCGGTTTTCTTTTTTCTTTTTGGAATCGCTGGATTCCTGCAGGCCAAAAATACGGTGGGCGATGGGGCTCGCCGAACCGGTATGTTTGTGGGATTCCTTGGCGCCGCTGGCGGCCTGTTGTTTTTTTACCTTTCCTTTACCGGAATACACTCTGCTTATGAGCATCCGGGGCTCAACTTGAATAAAATGGTAAATGGAATACCGGTCGGTTATATGTCACCGGCGACAGCACTGGGCTTTCTGCTCGCCAGTATTTCGCTTCTTTCCATTTTTAGATTTTATTTTGAAGGTCAACGGCCTGGGATGGTTTCTACTGGATATGCCATCGCATTGTTTGTAGCAGGTTCTGTTTTTTCCATTGCATATTTATTGGACAGTCCGTTTTTCTATGGAGGGAAATTTATTCCACCTGCTTTAACCACAAGTATTAGCTTCGCACTCCTCGGGACCGGATTGCTCACATTAACGATATACAGGGGATTTGAGAAAGATCATTATTTTAATAGTGCACACTGGCACGAAACCCTCCCGTTCATCGTAGCATTCATCTTCGCAGCGTTGGTTGTCATCGCTGTCTCCGGATTGCATTATCAATCAGTCGCAGGGGATAAACGTGCAGAGGTGGAACGAGAGATTTCTGCCATTGCCGATCTCAAGGTGGCGAACCTTGTGCAATGGCGTAAGGAACGTCTGGCGGATGCCTTGGTACTGCAGGGTAACCGGGTATTCGGTTCATTGCTACAAAGGGCCCTGCAAGACTCCCGGGATGGGCATGCATGGAAACGGGTGAAAGATTGGCTCCAGTTAATCCGCAGTAATTATGATTATAAGGATTTTGCTATATTTGACAAAAGTGGTGTATTGCGCTTCTCTACGACAGATGTACCGCCCACCGGTGACGAAATCCTGCGAGCCAGACTGGCTATGAGCTCCGGCCATATAAGTCTGAGTAACCTATATCGGAGCCAACCAGAGGGGACACCGCGCATGGCCCTCATGGTTCCCATCCATGATCCGGAGTTTGCCGGTAGGCCCCTGGGGGTTGTAATGCTAACCATTGATGCAACGAGCTATCTCTATCCGTTACTTGAATGGTGGCCAGGACCCAACGCCACAGCGGAAACCCTCCTGGTACGCCGGGAGGCGGACCGGGTCCTGTTTTTGAATCCACTCAGATTCCGTAAGAACTCTGCCCTTTTATTCTGGCTCCCCCTGGATAACACCGATCTGCCCGCAGCACAGGCCGTACGGGGCGCCAATGGGATTGTGGAAGGACGGGACTACCGTAAGCGCCAGGTCATCGCTGCGGTGCGTCCTGTTCCCGGTACATCCTGGTATCTGGTCGCCCGCATCGAAAAACAAGAGTTCCAGAATTATCTGAAAGAATCCCTGTGGCTCATGTCGGCACTCATTGGCGCGCTGTTGCTTGCTCTTGGAAGCTGGCTCGGTTTTTTCTGGAGGCATGAGCATCTGAGTCTTTACAAAGAACGATATCTTGCAGCCGAGGCCCTGGCGGCCCAGGCAGCTCGATACCGGGCCGTTGCCGAGTCGGCAGTGGATGCCATTGTGACGATAGATCATACAGATAAAATCGTCGACTGGAACATGGCAGCGGAGCAAATGTTTGGCTACAGCCCATCGCAAGCCCATGGCTTGCCGGTAGAGCAATTGATATCGCCGCGATACCGTGACAGGTATAAATATAATCAGGATCATGAGCAAAAAGAGGGGTCCCAACAAAGCTTAGAAAATCAAATCGAACCTTATGGACTGACCCGGGACGGTCGAGGATTCCCTGTGGAGTTTACCCTCTCCCAGTGGCAGGTTAAGGAAGGTAAATATTACTCTTTCATTATACGAGATATTACCGATCGCCAGAGGGGCGAGCTTGCCATAAAAAAAAATAAAGAGCAACTCTCAGAAGCTCTGGACATTGCCAGGATTGGCTACTGGGAATATGAATTTTCTACCGGTGATTTCATATTTAACGACCAATACTATTCATTGCACAGGATTACCGCCGAGGAAGCGGGCGGATATCGAATGTCGGCGGGTGATTTTTCCAGTCGTTACGTCCACCCCGAGGATGCGATCATGATTGGCCAGAATATTCAACTGGCTTTCGAATCCCCTGATCCCGATTATTCTACGAGGATTGAAACCCGTATCCTGACCGGGAAAGGTGAGATTGTCTGGGTCGATGTACGATTTAAGATCCAGAAGAATGTCGAGGGCAAGACAATTCGTCTGAGCGGAATCAACCAGGATATCACCGATCGCAAACGTAAAGAAGCCATTCTTGCAAAACAACTTGAAGAGCTACACCGCTGGCACGAGAGTACTCTGGGCCGTGAGGAACGTATCCTTGAACTCAAGCATGAAACGAACCAATTGCTAAAACAGATGGGACAACCTCCCCGCTACCCCAGTGCAGAATCGCCATACACGAAGGAGTTGTAGACCATGATACGGATCAGAACAATAACCAGAACAACTTCCGGACCCCAACTTCACAGCATAGATTTCGTAAGCATAATCGGAAACTCGGGGATCATACCATGATTGAAGACAAAGAATTACACAGACTGTTCAAAGAAGAAAGTGAGGAGCGTCTCGCCATCCTCGATAACGACCTGCTACGACTCGAGAAGACACCCAACGATCCGGCGCTGCTGGAAGAAGTGTTCCGTGAGGCACACAGCCTGAAGGGGGCGGCGCACATGCTGGAGTTAAGTAGAGTTGAAATGGCGGCCCACGGTATGGAAAGCATCTTCAACGCAGCGCAAAAGGGGGAGACTCCGCTCACGCCTGAATTAATGGAGCGTATGTATGCTGCTCTCACCGATCTGAAACAGCGTGTAAGGGAAGCGCTTTCGAATGCGGATTTGGGAATGGAGAATGCAAAATGATTTCACAATCCAAAATCCGTGTATTGCTCGTTGACGATTCACCCATCGCTTTGCGCATTATGCAGAGTCTGCTCTCCGACTCGAACGACATTCAGGTCGTGGGAACGGCCGCCAACGGAAAAGAGGCATTCGAAATTTTACCTGTGCTGAATCCCGATGTAATCTGCACCGATTTTCACATGCCGGTCATGGATGGCCTGGAATTCACACACGCTGTGATGAAAGAGTATCCCTGTCCGATCCTGGTCATGAGTGTCTCAGTGGAAAAAGGCTCACCCGGTGTGTTCCAGATACTGGAAGCAGGTGCCCTGGATGTCTACCCCAAGCCCCATGGCATTTCCGGGGAGAACCACGATAAGCTGGCCCTGGAACTCGCCAGCAAGATTCGCAATCTCGCCGGTGTGAATATTTTCCGACGTACCACTGCAGGCAGCCCTGTGGCCCCGTCTATGCAGCCCATTTCACGGAAGTCAAACGCTCCCGTGCGAATAGTGGTCATTGGCGCTTCCACCGGCGGCCCTCAGGCTCTGCACGAAATTCTCTCCGAACTGCCGGACAATTTCCCGGTTCCGGTGGTGTGTGTGCAGCACATTATGAACGAGTTCCTCCCCCAAATGGTGACCTGGCTGGACGAAGCAGCCCGATTGCCGGTGCGCATGGCAATCCAGGGGGAGCAGCCGCAGGCCGGGGTTGTATACTTTGCCCACGGGGATACCCATCTGGAATTTGATAAAAGTGGAAAATTCGATCTCACGCAAGCTCCACTCTGCGATAGCCACCGACCCTCCGTGACTGTTACGCTGCGCTCCGCGGCACACGTCTATGGCGCCGGGTCAGTGGGAGTTCTTCTCACAGGTATGGGCCGTGACGGAGCCACAGGGATGGTGGAAGTCACCACGGCCAGTGGTGTCACCATCGCCCAGAACGAGGCCAGCAGTATCGTTTACGGTATGCCTGGAGCGGCAGTTGAACTGGGAGCCGCTTTGCATGTGCTCCCCATTGAACAGGTTGCCCCCGCGCTGACTGAATTGACGAAGAGGAGTGATTGAATGCGGATTTCGGAATGGAGAGTGTTGAATGAAAAATAAAAATGAATCAAACGCTGAACCAGAAATTCACTCGGAATGTGTGGGCCGTGAGGAGCCTGTACCTACGACCGCTGCGCACCAGAAAACCGACCCAACTCAGCAATCCGCAGTCAGAAATCTAAAATCAAATACTCCACAAACCGAAATCTACAAACCGAAATCGAATACTCAGAACTCGTCAGAAATTCTCATAGTTGAAGACAGTTCCGTTGAGGCGGAGATGCTACGACGAACACTTGTAACGGCTGGCTACGTGGTGCGAATTGCTCGTAACGGCGAGGAGGGACTCCAGGCGGCCATAGAGAATCACCCGGCGCTGGTGTTGAGCGATATCAATATGCCAGTGTTGAACGGCTTTCAGTTGTGCCGTGCAATCAAGTATGACGAAACAATGTGGAATATTCCGCTGATCCTGCTCACGGTCCTCTCCGAGCCAAAGGACATTATCGAGGCGCTCCATTCCGGCGCAGATGGCTACATCATCAAACCCTACATCGAAGCCATTCTACTTGAACGAGTTCGGTCCCTGCTGGAAGCCCCCGTCGAGCGTCCACGGATGGAAGAGAGACGCAAGGAGGTGGTGATCTATGGTGGCAAGCGCCATGACATCGCCGCCGGGGGTCAACAGGTAATCAATCTACTGCTCTCGCTCTATGAGAACATGCTCGATCAGAACCGGGAGTTGGAAAGTGCAAAGAACCAGATCAATCTGATGATCGAGAGTCTGGACCGCCAGGTGCAGGAGCGGACTGACGCGGTTCGTCAGAGCGAAGAACGCTATAAACGAATTACCGAGGGGCTTACGGATTATCTCTACACGGTGCGCATAGAGAACGGGCGTGCGATAGAAAGTATACAGAGCCCGGCCTGTGTGGCTGTGACGGGATACGAGCCGGAAGAGTTTGCCGCCGATCCCTACCTCTGGATTAAGATGGTGGTGCCGGAGGACCGGGAAATGGTCAATGAACATGTGCGACAGATTCTGTCGGGAGAGAATACCCCTCCCGTGGAACATCGCATTACTCGCAAAGATGGGACTGTACGCTGGATCAGCGATACGGCCATTCTGAACAGGGATGCCGCCGGAAAGCTCATCTCCTACGATGGATTGATCAAAGATATCACCGAGCGCAAACATAAAGAAGCTATTCTTAGAAAACAACTCGAAGAGTTGCGCCGTTGGCAGGACAGCACCCTGGGCCGTGAAGGACGCATCCTGGAGCTAAAGGGTCAGGTAAACGAACTATTGGAACAGATGGGGCAATCTCCTCGTTATCCCAGTGCACAATCTCAGGAACCAGAGAGGGATAGACCATGACCCGGGATAATCAAAAATCAAAACCAGAATCCAGGCCAGCAACCGGAACCAGATCCAAATCCGGAGACAGAGCAGAACTCCCAAAAGCGCCGACCGGCATCCAGGGCCTGGATGAGATTACAGGCGGCGGCTTGCCCCGGGGCAGGACGACACCGGTGTCCGGCGGCGCGGGATGCGGCAAGACACTGCTCGCCATGGAGTTTTTGGTAAGGGGGTCGACGGAGTTCAACGAACCGGGCGTATTCATGGCATTTGAGGAGACAGCCCTGGACCTGACAGAGAATGTCGCCTCCCTCGGTTTCGATCTAAAAAAGCTGGTCGCACGCAAGAAGATCGTGGTGGATTATGTCTATGTTGATCGCAGCGAGATCGAACAAAGAGGGGAATCCTGATGGAAGACACTCCTGAAACCAGAGAGCAACTCCTTGCACAAAACGCAGAGCTGCGTGCCCGGCTGATTGAGGCAGAAGATACTTTGCGAGCTATTCGAGGCGGCGAAACAGACGCCCTCGTTGTCCCCGGTGAAGCGGGGGACCAGATATTCACCCTCCAGGGCGCTGACCAGGCCTACAGGCTCTTGATCGAGGAGATGAGCGAAGGGGCGCTGACACTTACCACAGAGGGGGTGATTCTCTATGCTAATCGCCGTTTTGTCATGATGCTGAAGACCCCCCTGGAGAGGGTGATCGGTTCCAGCCTGTATGGTTGGATAGCGCCTGAAAGTCAGCATATGATTCAGGAACTGTTGCGCAAGGACAATTCGAAAATTCGCCGCCGAGGGGAAGTCATGCTTGTGGGAAGCGATGGTAAGCTTGTGCCTTACTATCTTTCCATCAACCTGTTGCAAATGCAAGATGCACCGGCGATATTTTGTGTACTGGCAAGCGACCTCTCCGAACAAAAAAAACTCGATGCCATCATATCCGCAGAAAAGTATTCGCATGATAAATTGGCTGCTGCGGATAAGTCGCGCCAGGCGCTTCTGAGTATCCTCGAAGACCAGAAGCTTGTGGAGGAAAGCTTACGGGAAAGCGAGAAGCATCTGCGGTTATTTCGCAACCTGGTGGACAATTCCATTGATGCCATCGAGGTCATTGATCCCGTCAGTTTGCGCTTTCTGGATGTCAATGAAATGGAGTGCCGGGACCTGGGCTACAGTCGGGAAGAGATGCTCACACTGAGCATTACGGATATTGATATTGGGTTAACACCGGATATAGAAAGGGAATTAAACGAAAAGATACAACAAACGGGCTCCGCTCAATTTGAAAGTGTGCATCGGCGCAAGGATGGCTCGACCTTTCCCGTTGAACTCAATATTAAATTGGTCGAACTCGATAGAGCCTATTTTTTGAGCATCGCCCGAGATATCACTGATCGAAAGCGTGCAGAGTTCGAATTGAGAGAGTCGGAGGAAAGGTTCCGGGCCATCTTCGATAACGCCCGCGATGGTATTATCGTGATGGGCATCGAGGAACATACGGTTAAATTTGCGAATAGAGGTATGGAACAGATGCTCGGATACGGGCCCGGCGAACTTATCGGGCTAACCCTGTCACAGCTGCATCCGCCTGAGACGTTGATCCAGGTTAAGGCACAGTTTGAAAGCAACGCCCAGGGTATCATGAACAATCTGCAGGATATTCCCCTGCAAACCAGGGGCGGAGGTGTGTTGTATGCCGATCTCAGCGGGTCACCAGTAGATATCGGCGGCCATCATTATCTACTGGGTATGTTTCGCAATTCTACCGAGCGCAAACAGACGGAGGAGGCACTGCGGATGTCTAAGAATTTGCTCCTCTCTGTATTGGAACATATTCCCCCCCGTATATTCTGGAAGGATCGTGAGTTGCACTTTCTCGGCTGCAACACCGCTTTTGCAAAGGATGCCGGATTCACCACCCCGGACGAACTGATCGGGAAGACCGACTTCGATATGGCCTGGAGAGATCAGGCCGATTTCTATCGTGCCGACGATAGAGCCGTGATAGAGTCGGGATTGTCGAAGCTGGGTATCGAGGAGCCACATACGACGCCGGGCGGCCAGAGGATCTGGCTGCGCACATCAAAGGTGCCACTGCGCGATGAGAAAAACCGTATCATCGGTATACTGGGTGTTTATGAGGATATTACCGAACGCAGAGCCGCAGAAGAGCAGCTGCGCAAGCTTTCGCTGGCCGTGGAGCAGAGCCCTGAGAGCATCGTCATTACCAATCTTAATGCCAGGATCGAGTATGTAAACGACGCATATCTGAAAAATACCGGCTATTCCCATGAAGAGGTGATCGCTCAGAACCCGCGCATTTTACAATCGGGTAAAACACCGCGCGATACCTATGTCACACTCTGGGAGACGCTCACCAGGGGCGAGATGTGGCAGGGTGAGTTTGTCAACCGTCGTAAGGATGGCAGCGAATTTGTTGAGTTTGCCACAATCACCCCCATTCGCCAGGACGATGGAAGTATCACTCACTTTGTCGCAGTGAAAGAGGATATTACCGAAAAAAAACTCCTCAATGAAGAACTGGATCAACACCGACATCACCTGGAGGAGCTGGTGGAAAGTCGCACCCTTGAACTGCAAAAAGCAAGAGCGGCGGCAGAGGCTGCCAACCAGACCAAGAGTGCCTTTGTCGCCAATATGAGCCACGAGATACGCACACCTTTGAACGCTATCGTTGGCCTCACGCACCTGCTCAGACGCGGCCATCCCGATCCGGACCAGATTGATAAGCTGGAAAAGATCGTGGAAGCATCGAGGCACCTCCTTATGCTGATCAACGATATTCTTGATTTTTCAAAGATTGAAGCAGGCAAGCTACTTTTGCATACCATCGATTTCTCCACGGGGCGCTTGCTGGACAATATCATCTCCATGATTGCCCCGAAGATGCGCGAAAAACAACTGGAACTCATTGTGGACCGGGACCATCTGCCACCGGTGCTGGTGGGTGATTCCACACGACTGGCCCAGGCCCTGCTCAACTACCTCACCAATGCAGTAAAATTCACAGAGGGCGGTACAGTAGCTCTGAACTGCTATGTCCTGGATGAGACAGAAACCGATCTATTGATTCAATTCGACGTAGCAGATACCGGTATAGGCATTCCCCCTGACAGGATCGGAGAGCTTTTCGCCGCCTTTGAACAGGTGGACGCCTCCATCACCCGGCGCTACGGCGGAACCGGTCTTGGTCTTGCCATCACACGCAGGCTGGCTCACCTCATGGGGGGTGAGGCGGGTGCAGTCAGTATACCGAATCAGGGTAGCACCTTCTGGTTTACGGCACGCCTGGGCAAGAGCCATCTCAAGTTGGAAGAGCTGGAAGAAGAGACACCGGCCACCGTCGAGTCCGGACTGCAGAGCATTCAAACGGGGGCATGCATACTCCTGGCAGAAGATAACAAGATTAACCAGGAGGTAGCAGTGGAGTTACTGACCGATGTCGGACTGAAGGTGGAGGTCGCAAACGACGGCCAGGAAGCGCTGGAAAAAGCCCGACACGGTGGCTTTGATCTGATCCTGATGGATATGCAGATGCCGGGAATGGATGGTCTGGAGGCAACCCGTGCCATTCGCGCTCTTCCCGGCTTTGCGTCGCTGCCCATCGTGGCCATGACCGCCAACGCCTTTGACGAGGACCGAGAGCTATGCAAGGCTGCGGGGATGAACGATTTCGTTGGTAAACCCGTCGACCCGGAACAACTTTTCGGTACACTGCTGCGCTGGCTGCCGGATACAATGATAGTAGAGAGCTCCACTTCAGTTGTTCCTGCAGCCAGAGAGTCATTGCCTGCAGATCTCAAAACAATCCCTGGACTGGATACAGGGAAGGGACTCAAGGTGCTGAATGGTCATATTTCTACTTATCTACGTCTCTTGCGCCAGTATGCAACCGATCACGGCGAAGACATAGCACAATTGCGTGAACAACTCTCTTCCGGAGACAGGGAGAGTGCCCGGCTGCTGGCCCATACACTGAAGGGCAGTTCGGGCAATCTGGGAGCGACTACTGTGCAGGTACTTGCCGCCAAACTGGAAGCGGCGATCAGGGATGGCCGTGATATCGTAGAGATTGAAGGACTCACAAGTACTCTCGAAAGCATTGTGAAGCAGTTAGTTGCTGAAATTAGTAAAGCCCTTCCCAAAAAAGTTGAAGCGCCAAATGCGGTCGAGGTGGACTGGACTCTGGTAGGCCAGGTAGTGTCCCAACTGGAGTTGCTTCTGTCAGCCTCGAGCCTTCAGGCCAATGAGTTGGTCGAAATCCATGCATCGTTACTCAAGGCGGCCCTCGGACCAACCGGAGTGGAGCTTGTAGATCGAATTGAACATTTTCAATATCCTGAAGCGTTAGAGTTACTGATGCGGGTCAGGCAGGAATGGCCGGGGTCGGAAGGATGATTGCGGAATACGTCATACGGAGTGTATAATAATGAATGTGGACGAATCAAACCCAGAACCCGGAATTCGGAGATCTAACTCCAATCCACAGTCAAATATGCCGCCATGCAATATCCTGATTGTAGAGGATAGCGCGGTGGAGGCGGAGTTGCTACGTCGTACGCTTGTCCGGGAGGGTTACGAGGTTTTTATTGCGCGAAACGGAGAAGAGGGCCTGCAGGCAGCGCGGGACTATGCGCCCGCGCTGGTGATGAGTGACATCAACATGCCACGGATGAACGGTTACCAGTTGTGCCGCGCCATCAAGGCAGACGATGAATTGTGGAACGTCCCGCTGATGCTGCTCACGGTGCTTGCAGAGCCGGAAGACATCATTGAGGCGATCAACTCCGGTGCCGACGCCTATATCGTTAAACCTTTCTCCGAAGATGACCTGCTCAGCCGCATCCGTTCCCTTTTGGAGGCTCCTGTTGAGCGGCACCATGCTGAAGAGATGAGAGGCGAAACGGTCTCATACAATGGAAATCATTACAATATTGTAGCAGCAGGCAAACAGGTCCTGAATTTGATGCTCTCTCTGTACGTGAACATGCTCAACCTGAGCCGGGAGCTGGTGGCCATCCAGACCGAGCTCAACCTGAGCAACGAGAACCTCGACGCAAAGGTACGCGAACGCACCTCGGACCTCTCTCGCGTCAACCGTGCCCTGCGCATGATATCGATGGGCAATCGCCTGCAGGCCCACGCAAGAAGCGAAGAGGAGTTGACCCGAACCATGGTGAGCAGTATCGTCGATGAGGGCGGATATGGACTTGCAAGAATCTGTTACGCCTATGACGATCCGGAAAAGTCGATCACGACCGTGGCGTCGGCCGGTACCGGGGAGGAGTTCCATCCAACGGAACGCCGCACCTGGGCGGACACGGACGCGGGTCAGATGCCACTGGGTCGAGCCATCCGCAGCGGGCAAGTGCAGGTTTGCCACGACATCGCCAACGATTCGGATTTTGCGCCCTGGAAGAAGGCCGCACTGGCCCATGGATATACCGCGAACATCACCTTACCTCTTTACGACAGCGGCAAAGTCTTCGGAGCCTTGAGTATCTATTCCTCCGGGACGACTTCATTCGACTATGAAGAAATTGCGTTATTGGGGGAATTGGCTGCCGATATTTCTTACGGTATCGTCAACCAGCGCGCCCTGGTTGCTCTGGGCACGGCCAAAAACGCTTTGGCCGAAAGCGAGGAAAAATACAGGAGGTTGTTTGAAGATTCTCGCGATGCCCTGATGGTCATCGCACCACCGCTGTGGCGTTTTACAGATGTCAATCAGGCAACACTGCAAATGTTTGGAGCCGCCAGCAAAGATGAGATGATTGCACTCGGACTCCGGGACGTATCGCCAGAACGCCAACCAGATGGTCGACTCTCAGCGGAGAAATTACAGGAAATGATTGCGACCGCCCTGCGAGAAGGTTCCATCCTTTTTGAGTGGGATCAGCTACGCCTGAACGGGGAAAGCTTTACCGCTGAAATACAGTTAACACGCATGGAAGTAGAAGGAGAGATTTGCTTAAAGGGGACAGTGCGCGACATTACGGAGCGCAAGCGGGAACAGCATGCGCTTGAGGAATCCAGGGCTCTGCTCGATGCCATTTTCAACTCGGTGCAAGATGGGATCATACTGATGGAGGCGGAAACCCAGCAGTTTCGCATGAGCAATGCGTTCTTTCAGCTTATGCTCGGATACAGTTCCGATGAGATTCTACTACTACACGCGGAAGACATTCATCCCCCGGAAGAGATGGAAAAAATAAACCGAGAGATCGAGAAACAGATCAAACATGAACTCCCTCTAGAGCCGACGAGCATCCAGGTTAAAAGAAAGGATGGCTCGATCTTCTATGCGGACATCAGTTCCACTCCGATGAAGGTGAAAGAAACGACTTTCATGCTGGCCGTTTTCAGAGACATCACCGAGCGCAAGCGGGCGGAAAAGGAGCTGCAGGAGCAAAACATTCAGCTTCAGAGAGCAAGAGTTGCTGCTGAGACGGCAAACATAGCCAAAAGCACCTTTATCGCCAACATGAGCCACGAGCTACGCACCCCTCTGAATGCGATTGTCGGGCTGACGCATCTGCTACGGCGCGGTAATCCCAATCCTGCGCAAACAGAGAAGCTGGAGAAGATCGACGGTGCATCCCGGCATCTTCTGGCTATCATCAACAACATTCTTGACTTTTCCAAAATCGAGGCGGGTATGCTGAACCTCAATATCACAGAATTCTCCCTCGATCGCATGATAAACAACGTTATCTCTATGATCGGTTCGAGAGTACGCGAAAAGCGTCTGGATCTTATTGTAAATAATGACAATGTGCCGCCGGTACTGGTAGGCGACTCCACCAGATTGGCGCAGGCCCTGCTCAACTATCTTTCCAACGCCATCAAGTTCACCGAAAGTGGCACAATCACTCTGCGTATCTCCAAATCCGAGGAAACGGAAACCGATCTGCTGTTACGCTTCGAGGTGAAAGATACCGGCATCGGGATTGTGCCGGAAAAGGTTTCAGAATTATTCGCAGCCTTCCAGCAGGTTGATGCGACCAATTCGCGCCGCTACGGCGGCACGGGTCTTGGACTCGCCGTCACCCTGCAACTGGCCCAACTCATGGATGGCAATGCTGGCGCCGAGAGTGAACCCGGCAAAGGCAGCACCTTCTGGTTTACCGCCCGTTTGGGCAAGAGCCATCTCAAGTTGGAAGAGCTGAAAGAAAAGACATCGGCCGACAACGAGTATCGTTTGTTATCCATGCCGGTCAGCGCTCGCATCCTGCTGGCAGAAGACAACAAGATCAATCAGGAGGTCGCAGTGGAGTTACTGACCGAGATTGGACTGAAGGTAGAGGTCGCAAACGACGGTCGGGAAGCGCTGGAGAAGGCCCGACACGGTGGCTTTGACCTGATACTTATGGATATACAGATGCCGGGAATGGATGGCCTGGAGGCAACCCGTGCCATTCGCGCCCTGCCTGAATTTGCGTCGCTTCCCATTGTGGCAATGACCGCCAATGCCTTCGACGAGGACCGGGAGCGCTGCCGGGCTGTGGGCATGAACGATTTTGTTGCAAAACCTGTCGATCCGGAACAACTCTTCGAAACACTGCTGCGCTGGCTACCGGAGACCGCAATTGTAGTGCCCTCCGCTCCGGCTGTTACTACCGCCATAGAGACTCTGCCCGAAGCCCTTATGACCATCCCAGGACTGGACCTTGAGAAGGGACTCAAGGTGCTGAACGGCAATATCTCTACTTATCTTCGTCTCTTGCGCCAGTTTGCAACCGATCACGGCGAAGATATAACACAATTGCGTGAACAACTCTCTTCCGGAGACCGGGAGAGTGCCCGTCTGCTGGCCCATACACTGAAGGGCAGTTCGGCCAATCTGGGGGCGACGGGTGTGCAGGGACTTGCCGCCGAACTGGAAGCGGCAATCAAGGAAGGCAGCGATGCTGCCGAGATCGAAAAACTCGCAAATACCCTCGAAAGCAATTTAAAGCAACTGGTTGCGGAAATTGTCAAAGCCCTTCCCAAAAAAATTGAAGCGCCAAATGCGGTCGAGGTGGACTGGACTCTGGTAGGCCAGGTAGTGTCCCAACTGGAGTTGCTTCTCTCAGCCTCGAGCCTTCAGGCCAATGAGTTGGTCGAAATCCATGCTTCGTTACTCAAGGCGGCCCTTGGACCAGCCGGAGCGGAGTTTGTAGAGCGGATTGAACATTTCCAATATCCTGAAGCGCTAGAGATACTGGAACAGGTGCGGAAAGATCGGTCGGAGCTGACAGAATGATGAATGATGAAGTTTGCACAGCCCGGTTTGTCAAAAAAGAATTCAGGTCGTCAGCTGACCAGGGCTATTGTGATAAAAGCGGAATTGAAAGCACTGCACCCTGTGTCACCAGGAGCCTGTATTGGATCTTGCTCTTACGTCTTCTTCTCGTGTTTCTTATCTATGACGGGAATTACATTGATGGCATCCACAAACTCCTGGTGTGTTGAACCGAAAGTGGAAAGAAGGTTCTCCATATCTTTGATTTCACTGCCAGAGAGGATTGCCAATTCAAGTTCTTCGCAGAGTTTGCTTAATTTCATGGCCCCCAGTGAGCCCAGGACACTTTTTATCGAGTGAACAACCCTTCTTGCTTCCTCTCGATTATTTGATTTTAAGAAATCAAGAAGAACGGCCATATCATTTCCATGTAATTCTGTATACGTGTGCAGGAGATTCAGATAAGACGGGACTTTTCCCTTAACAATTTTTAATCCATGCCTGAAGTCGAGCCCGGGAATAGAATCAAATATTTTGACTTCATTATCATTTTCGTCTATCATCAAATTGCTCTCTCCGACCGATATGCTCTCATTCTGTCCAGGCAACCATTTTGCAATCGTAGAAAAAAGTAACTCAGGTTCTACTGGCTTTCCCATGTGACCATTCATTCCGGCATCAAGACATAACTGCCGGTCTGCATCAAGATTACTGGCTGTCATTGCAATGATTGGAATAGATTCCTTTCCTGGAATCTTTCTG
This sequence comes from Leptospirales bacterium, assembly GCA_050295715.1. Lineage (GTDB taxonomy): Bacteria > Spirochaetota > Leptospiria > Leptospirales > Leptonemataceae > JBNKQE01. The sequence continues at coordinate 5,168 of JBNKQE010000043.1, read as the reverse complement.
ATTGATTTAGTAGCCTCCAGTCCATCCATCACCGGCATTTGAACATCCATCAATATAATATGGTAATTGTTTGTTCCGGCCATTTCCACTGCTTCTTTCCCGTTGTTCGCAATATCTATCATATATCCGGACTGCGCCAATAGGTCCAGGACTATTTCCTGGCTGATTTTATCATCTTCCACAAGAAGAATTTGTTTGTTTTTATTCATAATTGTATCCTCGTTCACTATCCCATTCAGTTATTGATATACTTTTATCTACAGACTGTTTTACTGCAGGGAATAGAATCGTTTGAAGGCGTAGTATTGGACGATTAAAATATATTATAGCTCTAAATCTTTCTCTATCTGCTTGATTTTTTCTTTATCATCCTCAAAGCTTTCTGAATATTGTTCAGAAATTTCCATAATACGGGGGAATGCCTGGACAAAAGCGCTCACTACTTCAGGATCAAATTGCTTTCCACTATTGCTACGAATAAATTGAAACGTTCTTTCGGGAGTCCATGTTACATCATACATTCCTCTTACCACCATTGTATCAAACACATCCACGATTGATACAATTCTTGCCTCGATCGGTATTTCTTCTCCTTTTAATCTCCTTGGGTACCCGCCAGAACCATCCCATTTTTCATGGTGGTTCAAGGCAATGTTTGCTGTCATCTGTATCATTTCATTTGTAGTTGTAGCAGATCCCAGTATCAGAGAAGCTCCAATGATAGTATGTTTTTGTAATACTAATTTCTCAGCCTGTGTGAGGGGTTCTTCTTTGGTTAATATAATATCGGGTATCCCGATTTTTCCGATATCATGAAGAGGAGCAACGGTTTCAATCATTTTGACTTTATTTTCAGACCATCCCAATTCAAGGGCAACTTCTCGACTCATGGCTCCAATTCTTTTGATGTGTCCGGCTGATTCGTTATCCTTGTAGTTAGCTGCATTCGATAAGGCATTGATAAAAGCAACGTGTGATCTGACTATATCCCTGGCTTTATCTTTAACAAGATCCTCCAGGTCTTCAATATTTATTCTATTCTGCAGCGTTTTTCGAACTCTTGCGAGGAACTCTGCGTTATCAAAAGGTTTTGTCATGTAATCGGCAGCGCCTGCATTTGATAACATATAATTGGTAACTTTTTTATCCACAACTGAAGAAAGTATAATAATGCTAACATTGTGATCCGGTCTGAAATGATTCAGGCGATTGATGAGCTCCTTTCCGTTTAATTTGGGCATCAGTAAATCCAGTAAAAGCAGGTCGTAATTATTCTTTTTCAAGCGATCCAGACCTTCTTCGGGATCATTTGTTGTCTCAAAGTTCGTAAAGCCACCACCCTCTAAAATTTCTGAAAGAATCATAAGATTCATTTTTTCATCATCAACAACAAGGATTTTCGACTTATTGATCTTTTCCAGGTCCATTTAATTGCTCCTAAAACACAGGATAATGACAATAGAATGCGGCACTTGCATCTGTATTTTCCGGATGACTAATGTGCCTTTGTGTACAGAAATGATATCTTTGCCAATTGAAAACCTGGTCCTCTACCGTTTACTTTGTCAGATTAATTTGCTGATTCATATTAAAGAAAATAAATTTTCGATTAACTGGACACCAGGCTTTTATTATTTTATGAACCGCTCAGGGTTTCGTTATGCCTTGAATTTTATATCCACTCGAAAAGCAGTGTGAGACCTGATTCAGATGGTTTACTATACGAACGGAGAACTTTATTTTGTCCGTGACCAGTTGGAATTATGGGAGAAATTTGAAAAGATATGAGATGGTATCAGCTCGGGAATCGAATTAATGATCCATCTGTTCTGCCGGTCATTAAAAGATTTTTTTTAGTGCGGAGAATTTTCTGAAACAATAAGTTACTTGAAATCGGCCTGTGGAATGCAGGATAGGTCCTGATCCAGTGTATTCTCAGGGTATGAATCCAATGCAAATATCCTGGAAATTTTCCGATTTTGTTTGTATAAGATTGCTGAGAAATAATTTATCTGGTAGCATAAATAGATATGTATATTAGAATAAGTATTTGAAAAACGTATAAGTTCCTCGTTGATTCGAGACAGTATTGTAATACTGGATGAATTACTTGAAATATTTGAGAATCACGCATGAAAAAGAAAAAGAGATGACTTCCAACAAAGACACCGCAAATCAAAAGAATAAGACCACAACGCATATGAAATCTTTTAGCAAAGTTAGCGCCGATTCAGACCGGAAAGAGAGTGATATGGGCCCTGAAGATTTAATGAAAAGTGAGCAGAGTTCTCCTGATGAAATAGATGTACAATCATTTCCCGTCGTGGGAGTGGGAGCCTCCGCCGGAGGTCTTGATGCCTTTCGAGAACTGCTCGGTCACCTGCCGGCGGATACGGGCATGGCATTTGTACTGGTGCAGCACCTGGATCCTCACCATGAGAGTATGCTGGTTACGCTTCTTACGGGATCTACCTCCATGCCTGTGAGAGAAGTGACGGAAAACCTGCAGATTGAGCCTAATTCCGTATACATAATTCCGCCTGACTCAAATATGGGGATTTTGCATGATACTCTGCAACTGGTAAAACGGAATAAAACGCATGGTCGTTTTTTACCGGTGGATTTTTTTTTGAAAACTCTTGCTGCCGACCGTGGCAACCGCGCTATCGGTGTGATTCTTTCGGGATCCGCCTCCGACGGCACACAGGGACTGAAGGCTGTGAAGGCTACTGGAGGGATCACCTTTGCCCAGAGCGAGGATTCGGCGGAATATTTCGGAATGCCGGGGAGCGCTATTGCCGCCGGATGCATCGATTTTATTTTGCCTCCCAAAGAAATAGCCCGTGAAATTGGTCGCATTGCCCATCATCCTTTTGTAGTGCACACACAGATGGATGATGAATCTCTGGAAACCGGGAATTATCTAAACAAAGTTTTCTTGATTTTGAGATCGCATACCGGACACGATTTTACCTATTACAAACACACTACTATACGGCGGCGTATCAAGCGACGCATGCTGGTCCACAAACTGGAGAGGTTCAGCAACTATGTCCGACTGCTGGAAGAGAATCCGGCAGAGGTGGAAATACTTTTCAATGATATACTAATAAATGTTACCGGTTTCTTCCGTGATCCGGCCTCATTCGAAGAGTTGAAAAATTCGGTTTTACCCTTATTAATGAAGAAACGATCAGCCAATGCTCCTCTTCGCATCTGGGTCCCGGGCTGCTCCTCTGGAGAAGAGGCCTATACTCTTGCCATGATCGTTCTAGAGTTTCTGGGTGATAGATCCGAAAATAATCCGGTTCAGATTTTTGCCACCGATATTGATAAGTATGCCATTGAAAAGGCGCGAACGGGGATCTATTCGGATCGCATCGTGGATGAGGTTTCGCCGGGCCGGTTGAAGCGCTTTTTTGTAAATGCAAGCGGCGGTGGCTATCAGGTGAATAAAACCATTCGGGACCTCTGTATTTTTGCTGAACAGGATGTCACGAGGGATCCTCCCTTCTCAAAGATTGATTTGATCTGCTGCCGTAATTTGATGATCTATCTGGGTGTAATTCTGCAAAAAAAAGTATTGCAGATATTTCACTATGCTCTCCAGTCCAATGGATTTCTCATGCTGGGAAGTTCCGAAACTATCGGAAGACATGTCGAACTCTTTCGAATGATGGACAAAAAACATAAGATTTATTCAAAAAAATTTACAAGTAAAAGAATCAACTATGAATTCTCCCACGACACTTCGCGCAGGGAGGGGATATCGGATAAATTCCTTTTACCGGAAAAAAAGTTACTCCTTTATGATTTACACAAACAGGCGGATCAGATGTTACAGGCCCATTATATTCCGCCTGGAGTTATTATAAACTCGGATATGGATGTTCTGGAATTTCGCGGGGCGACCGGGCCCTACCTCAATCCTCTACCAGGAAACGCCAGCCTCAACCTTCTGAAGCTGGCCAGGCAGGAACTGACGGTTGATCTTAATTCCTCCATTCAAAAGGCGATAGCCAGTGGCATGCCCGTTCGCAAAGAGGGCATCAGGTATCATTACAACGAAAGTGAGAATATCCTTGATATACAGATCATCCCCATTGGCAATGATGAGGAGCGTTATATGCTTCTGCTTTTCGAGGAGTCGAAATATGTAGAAGAGAAGGGTAATGTCCAGGAGGCTTCGGGCGAGAATAGTTTCTCTGAGTCCAAAACGGCCCAGAATCGAATTCAGGCACTGGAGACAGAGCTATCCGAGACCCGCAGTTACATGCAGTCTATCATTGAGGAGCAGGAAGGGACCAACGAAGAGTTGAAAGCAGCCAATGAAGAGATCCAGTCCACAAATGAGGAGCTACAATCCACCAATGAAGAACTGGAAACCACAAAAGAAGAACTTCAGTCCACCAATGAAGAACTTGCTACAGTCAATGATGAGCTTGAGAATCGTAATATTGAGCTGGGGGCGGCCAATAACGATCTAAGCAATCTACTAATTAATGTCAATCTACCTATACTTATGCTGGACGATGATCTCAAAATTCGCAGGTTCACGCCGAGGGCCGAAAGGCTGCTGAATCTGATCGAGGCCGACATCGGTCGACCCATCAGTCAGATCCGTTCCAATGTGGAGATCCCTGATCTTGAAAAAATTGTCGGCGAAGTAATTGATACTATGGTTTCAAAAACTATGGAGGTGGAGGACCAGGAGGGTCACTGGCACAGCGTTCGTATTCGTCCCTATAAAACCCTGGATAATCGCATCGAGGGGGCGGTGATTGTATTTATTGACATCGACGATATCAAAGATGCTGAGCGACTGCAAAAATTACACCAGAGTCTGAAGGAGAGCGAACGACGATTGCATTCAATCCTTGATAACTCGGCAACTGTCATCTATCTGAAGGGTATTGATGGAAGTTATCAATTGATCAACCGACAATTTGAGGAATTGTTTGATGTAACTTTATAAAAAAATGCTGCTGAAGATAAGCTAATGCTTCTATGATAAACTTAAATGAACCAAACCCCCATGGCATCAATTGAATTGGTAAACATTGAAATATACAATTATAGATGCACTTACACAGACAATTTCCACGTTACAAATAACATATTTTTTGACCATTTCCTGACTATTTGTATCAAAATGTACATTTCACAGC